>JAHDDD010000079.1:0-2583 GCA_020629535.1 Saprospiraceae bacterium | reverse complement strand
CCCGTTAAAACCTATCAACAGAATGGAGGCCCATTGTTGTATTTTGGTGGATATTCTGATCCGGGAGTAGAACTTTGTGCACAACATTGCGATGTATATCTCATGTGGCCAGAGACCGAAGAGCGAATCTTTGGCTTGATGAAAAACATGAGTAATAAGGCATCCACATATGGACGAACCGTTGATTTTGGTTTGCGCGTACATGTGATCGTCAGGGAAACTGAAGATGAGGCCATACAGGCATCACGTGAATTGATGAAATACGTAGAGGACGAAAAGGGAAAGGAAATCAGAGAGCGAGCATTGGATGGAAAGTCATACGGCGTATCTCGTCAATCAGAAATGCGTGATTCAGCAGACAAAGAAGGATTTGTGGAAGATCATCTTTGGACCGGAATCGGCAGAGCCAGGTCAGGCTGTGGCGCTGCATTGGTTGGCGATCCAGATCAGGTTTTAAGAAAGATCAAAAGGTATATGGACTTAGGTATTCGATCATTTATTTTTTCAGGTTATCCACACATTGAAGAATGTGAGTTGTTTGGAAAATATGTATTGCCACAATTGAAGACGGTCTCCCTGCCCATAGAACAAAATAGAATTCCAGCTTCGGCACCCGACACTCCTTTGGCTGCAGGCATAAGAAAGTAAGATGATAGATCTCGCGATTGTCATAGCATATTTCACCGTTATCTTTGTCACTGCGATGGCAGGTCGCACCAAAGAGGAAGTCAGCAAAGAAGATTATTTTTTGAGTTCCCGAAATTTGCGTTGGCCCTCGATTGCATTGTCGACCATTGCCACAAATATTCAAGGCTATCAGTTTTTGGGGATGATGGGTTCTGCTTATCTGTTTGGTTTGGCGCAAGCGAATTTAGAAATCAATGCAGTGCAAGGAATCCTCATGGCGGCATTCATTTTTGTACCTATGTATTTGCGAGATGGTATAATCACCATTACTCAGTTTATAAAAAAGCGACTGGGGAAGACCATTGCTTTGTTTTATACCTCGGCGAATATTCTACTTTTTTCGACCATTACTTTGGGAGGAGCTCTTTTTTGGGGCGCATATGCAGCAGACCTTGTCTTTGCTGAATACCTTTCTTTTATTCATGAAGACCGTTTGATCCGCATTTCAATTTTGATATTTGGACTTGGTTTGTTTTCAGCTATCTATACTTACTTTGGCGGCTTGGCTGCGGTGGTAAAAACCGATGTTATTCAGTTTGCCATCTTGTTGACTGGAGGATTTGTTGTGATGTTTGTTGCGATTCATCATTTGGGTGGATGGTCTCAATTGTATATCAAAACGCCCGATCATATGCATCTACATTTACCATCGGATCATGATAAGTTACCATGGACGATGATGTTTGGTTTGTTCTTTTTGAACATCAATTATTGGTGTGCGAACCAGACGGTTATACAAAGATCGCTTGCTGCAAAGAACCTTAAAGAAGCTCAAATTGGACTCATGGTGGGCGGCTTGATGAAGTATGTGATGGCATTGATCATCATTGTACCAGGCATTGCCTTGTTTGGCATACTTGGAGAACAAGGCTTGTCAGACCCAGATATGGCCTTTCCTTATTTGGTCAAAAATTATTTACCCACTGGAGTGAAAGGAATCATTTTGTGTGCCTTGTTTGCCTCTTTGATGAGTACAGTAGATTCTACTTTTAATTCATTGGCCACATTGTTTTCTGTGGATATTTACAAAGAGTATATTAACAAAAGTGCCTCAGATGTTGAAATGGTCAATGCTGGTCGCAAAACCATAATGATAACTTTTATGACAGGAGTATTGATGGGCTTCATACTCATGTATCTAAAGTTCAACAATCCTGAAGCTGCCTTTACGCATACACTCAATGAGTTAAGATATTTCATTAATTGTGGTATAGTGGTTTTGATTTGTACGGCTGCGTTTCTGGTCTTTCCCAATCAAAAGGTTGCACTTGTTGCCTTTCTATTTACAGTTCCATTAAATTTAATGATCATAAAGTTTTTCCCGGATATGAATTACTTTGTCAGAGCAGGTTGGGTGATTGTTATTGCCCTACTCGTAGTTATTCTGGCCAGTATCGAATCAGGATTTAAATCAGGAAAAGAGATTTTGCAGGGCTTCAGTCCTAAGATAAATCGAGTTGGGTTGTTGCTGCTTGGTTCTTTGCTTTTATTGCATTTTATTTTTCATTGAGGGTAACATACTGATTGTTCCTCTGAGAATGAGGTTTGGATCTTCCGTTCATTTTTTTCTTGATAAAAAAACGAACCAAAAAAATCAAGGACTGTATTTCTTTTTTAACTTCATTGTGTTCATAAATCCTAAACTCATAAAACTTGCAGCTCATTTGTCATTCGCTACTTCAAACAGTTATGAGTTCTTACGGATTTCTTTCTCTGCATTCAGTAAAAGAAATAATGTCCACACAAAAACTACAATGGTTCTTTCTAGTTAGATTTTGCCGTATTAAAGAATCGTCAAGTAATAATTTTGGAGTTCAGCATTAGGCAGGCAATTGTCTGAGGAGCGTATGCGACGAGTTTTGCCTGTGTGCAAAGTGAAAATTATTATAGGTCAAG
>JAHDDD010000078.1 GCA_020629535.1 Saprospiraceae bacterium | reverse complement strand
CGTTAAATATTCAAAATGTCGCTATTTTGGCATTAAAGAGAATGACTTTATAAAGAAAATCCGTCCTAAAGACGGAAGTAGTTTTTTCATATTGGTTTGAGGAGAAGCTTGCCCACTTGGGGAGCTTCTTTTTTTTATTAATATTTCTTGGTCTGCACGCCGTGTACCACAAAGCTCTTCAACAGGCGAGTCAATTTAATGGGGCCTGAGATATTTCAAACCCAGAAGGTGACAATTTTAAAATAGCTTCTCTGGATAGACACCATTGGCAATCAGATCGTTGATTTTGGACATGACATGTGGCTTGTCTTCTTTATAGGTTACTCCAAACCACTCAGCATCTGAACTTAAAACTTCAATATTGGTATACTTTTCATTGATCATCTTGTCGAGGACCAATGGAATGAAAAACTCTGATTTTGGTACAGAAATGTTATCGTCAAGGAAATTTCTGAAATAAGATTCTGTCTTTTCGAAAAAGTCTGGTTTGAAACCAAACATGTTCATGGAAACCAGGGTTTCTGGAGGTAGGGTTTTCTTGTTATCACCATCAGGATAGATGCCAGTACCTTGGTCATCAGCCTTTTCGATTTTCAATGTTTCTACAATTTTCTCAAGATTTCCTTGATCATTGGAGTAACAGACTCCTCGGTTTACAGAGCCAAAATCACTCAAGGTGTTACTTAACCGATAACCCACGACTGCATAATTCTTATTATTTTCAGGAGCTTTGAAAAAGTTCGCCAAGGTTTTGTAGGATTCGGGCCCATAATAATCATCAGCATTGATTACAGCGAATGGTTCTTCAATGACATGACGTGCCACAAGGACTGCATGTGCTGTTCCCCATGGTTTTTCCCTCTCAGGAGGCAATTCATAACCAAAAGGAAGATCATTGAGTTCTTGAGATACATATTCAGTCACTATTTTCCCTTCGAGCTTTGACTGAAAAACATTTTCAAAATCATTTCTAAAGTGGTCCCTGATAATAAAGACAACCTTGCCAAATCCAGCATTAATGGCATCATAAAGTGAATAATCGATTATCGTTTCACCATTTGGACCGAAAGAATCAAGTTGTTTTAGACCTCCATATCTACTTCCCATTCCGGCGGCCAAAATCAGCAATGTTGGTTTTCCCATAGTATTTAATCTGAATCACAAATGTATAATTTCAGACACTCCTTAAATAAGAGAATGACCAAATTCTTATCTAGTCGTCTAAAAAATCAAAGAATGCTTACAAATTATTGCTAATTCGTGCAGCAAATCTTAATTTTGATCGTTCTTTATAATAGACAAATAACCGACAAATACATATTTGATTCTGGTATAAAGTTTGTCTTTGTTTGAGCAAACCGGGCAACCAAACTTACACAAACCCGGTTTTGTTAACTAAACGAATTTTATAAAGCGTAGCCAAACTGACAATGAGAAGTGGAAGATTAAGAACCATCCTGAGTATTGCTTCTGTATGCGCCATAATATTTATGGTTCATAGCTGTACAGATGCCACCATACCAGGATCCAACGAATTAGATTACGAGCTTAAAGAAGCCATCAGAGTGAAAGCCCCCAATGATTCATTGGAGTTTTACATTCTCCCCGATGGAAAAGATTTGAGCCAAATTCCCCAAGATCCGAAAAACCCTCTTTCTGACGTAAAGGTTGAATTAGGAAAACAACTGTTTTATGACACAGGTATAGCGGTCGATGCTGAAAAAGCTTCAGGTATCGGTACCTACTCTTGTGCAACTTGTCATATCCCTGAAGCTGGTTTTAGACCAGGTAATTTTCAGGGAGTAGCAGATGGCGGTATTGGATTTGGTGTGAATGGTGAATTGAGATTGAGAAATCAAGAATACTCAGAAGCAGACCTTGATGTTCAATCTGCTCGCCCACTTTCTTTGCTGAATGTGGCATTTGTAAAAAACACCTTCTGGAATGGTCAATTTGGGGCCAACGACGCCAATGAAGGAACAGAACATTTATGGGAAGGTGACACCCACGTTAATGAACTTGGTTTTGCCGCCATCGAATCTCAAAACATCGAAGGCGTTGTCACTCACAGAATGAACATGGACCGCGAAATGGCCATAGAATTCGGATACAAAGAAATGTTTGATCAGTCATTCCCTGAAATAGCTGAGGAAAACAGATATACACAATTTACCCTATCTCTTGCGCTTTCTGCTTACATCAGAACAATAATGAGTAACGAAGCTCCATTCCAAAAATGGTTAAAAGGAGATCATGATGCTATCAGCTATGAAGAGAAAAAAGGAGCATTGCTTTTCTTCTCAAAAGCCAATTGTGCAGATTGCCATTACAACCAACACTTAGGGTCCAATGAATTTCATGCATTGGGTGTCTTGGATATGGATCAAAGACCATCTTTCGATGCATTCCCTGACGACAAAAGAAACTTAGGAAGAGGAGGATTTACTTTAAATCCTGATGATAATTATAAATTTAAAGTACCTCAGATTTACAATATGAAGGATACACCGTTCTATTTCCACGGAGCGAGTGTTCAGGATCTTCACGAATTGATTGATTATAAAAATGATGCTCAATCTGAAAATCCAAGAGTTGATCAAAGTCTTATTTCAAGCAAGTTCAAACCTTTGGATTTGACGGCTGAAGAAAAACATCATTTGATCAAATTCTTAGAGTATAGTCTTCAAGATCCAAACCTAGAGAGATATGCACCAGAAGTGGTTGGCTCCGGTCAATGCTTCCCGAATGCAGACAATCAATCTTTGATTGATTTGGGATGTTTCTGATCCGGTGAGTTAATTTTTATGAATTAGTTATTTGATTCATAATAAAGGGAATGTTTAAGATTAAACATTCCCTTTATTTTTTAGTACCATGCTTATATCAATTCAGGACTTTCAGAATTGATTTAACTGGTGTGAAGTCTGCTCTTCAAATATTTGATTTGTCCGTTATGATTTGATTCGTGTTCGACAACGTGAAACCACTTACAATAGTTATTGGTTGGACTTCCCCAAAATTGAGTGTCAACTATTTCAAGCCAGCTGTCATCATACATAGCCAGTTCCTTCAGACTAAATTCACGAGAAGCTTCCAATTTTTCTAAGTAGTAATCCAGTTCTTTTCCTTTGAAAGTCCTCCTACCTGCATCTCCAAGATTTGAAGCGGCATCATACATTTCATCCTCCTTGTTCCCTGGTTCAAAATGCTTTCCATCTTCAAATGTGTTTTGCTGATAAAATCTTTCTGTAGCAACCAGGTGCATCAACATAGCTCCAATCGAGTTTGAATTTTCATCATGCAGATAATCTAGGTCTTTTTGAGACATTCCATATACCGGTCTCAATATGGTACTTCGCATCCAATTCATCATCGACACCAGCGTTCCAATTTCAGGAGTGTAGCCTTCTTTTGGGCCAACAATATTGATTCCATTCACTTCTTGTCGATCAATAATCGGCGAAGCTTGAACAGAATTTGAAATGCCTACAATAGCAGTTGCGCCGAACGCAGCAGTTTTTTTGATAAAGGTTCTTCTTTTTTCCATAATGTGAATATTTTCAATTAGAACGGAAAAGTAACTTTTCTTATTAGGTTTCAATTTCAAATCGGATAATTAAACATTGAGGAATCTCATTTCCCACAGCAAACAAAGCGAGCGGTCTCGCTTCTTATTGAGCGTTCTCGCTTCTCACTTCACACAGCGAACAAAGTGAGCGGTCTCGCTTCTTATTGAGCGGTCTCGCTTCTCTCTTCCCACAGCGAACAAAGTGAGCGGTCTCGCTTCTCATTGAGCGGTCTCGCTTTCCAGTGAGCGAAGTGAACAGACAATAACGAGTGCCAGCGAGTCCCCAATTCTTAATTTTTTGTTAATTACGAATGTTTTCGTAGAAAGAACTTGGTTCTACGAACAATTTCGTATATCCTTGTTGAAAATTCAATTTATGTCAAAGTATCAGCCTACGGAATCAGAGTTAGAAATCTTGCAATTGCTGTGGCCAAACGGGCCAATGACTGTCCGGGCAGTCAATGATATTTTGAATAAAAATAAAGATGTGGGTTACACCACGACCCTTAAGATCATGCAGATCATGCTTGAAAAGAAGCTCGTCATTCGCGACGAGTCTAAACGCACACACGTATATGAAGCGAAAGTTGCTGAGTCGGAAGTTCAAGAAAAACTGCTCAGTAAATTTATCAATTCAGCATTTCGCGGCTCCCCTGCCTCATTGGTAATGCAAGCACTGGGCAATCACTCCGCATCTGCAGAAGAATTGGAAGAAATAAAGGCACTCATCGACAGAATTGAAAACAATAAAAATCCAGAATGATGAATATTCAACTTGATACTTACGTTTTTGAAGCTTTGGGTTGGACCCTACTCCACAGTCTTTGGATTGGTCTTTTAGTTGGTCTTTTACATTTTACCGTTATGAGTTTTACCAAGACCACATCAGCTCATTTAAGATACAACGCTTCTTGTTTTTTACTTTTCGGATTTCTGATTTCTACCATTTCATGTTTTATATGGTATTATTTGTCTCATCTACCGGTGGAAGAAACGATCATTCCGGTGGCCATAAGTTTTGAAGCCATTTCGGCAAACATCACCATGCTAGATGTAGGTAGTTCTTCTTCGATATTTGCAGAATCAAGTTCGAATGAAATGCTGTTGATTTTGACAGCAATATGGATTGCTGGGATTTTCTTTTTCATTTTAAAAATGGGATTGGCATTCACCAATGTTAGGAAGTTGAGAAACAGTGCGAGATTCACTTTAGAAAATAAATGGATCAAGCTAAGCCATACATTGACCAAAAGACTTGGAATTAATAAAGTGGTAGAACTTGCAGAGTCGAGTTTGGTGAAAGTCCCTTGTGTGATAGGACATTTTAAACCATTGATTTTGTTTCCGATAGGATTTGTCAATGCTTGCACAATGGAGGAGGTTGAGGCCATTCTTGCCCATGAATTGAGCCATGTATATAGAAATGATTTCTTGGTAAATATCATGCAATTATTAACTGAATCTATCTTATACTACCATCCCGTTACCTGGATTATTTCCAACAAGATCAGAGAAGAAAGAGAACATTGCTGTGACGATATGGCCATTGAACTGAGCAATGGCACCTTGAATTATGCAAAGGCACTTTTGAGTTCTAATCAATTTGTGCAGACACATGGTGGTTTATCTATGGGCTTATATCAAAAACAAAACAAGCTTGCCGACAGGATAAAAAGAATTCTTAATCAAACGCAAAATAATTCACGCATTATGGAAAGATTGATCACAAGCACCCTGTTGCTCGTATGTGTTTTCTGTATTTCTATTGGAGCATCAGCCAATGTAACCGACGAGCCTAATGAGCCCACTACAGAAGTTAAAGAGTCTAACATTTATGATGAAACTACGGATTCAAAAGTATTTATTGATACCATTAGCACCCAAGGAAATACCAGCACCACCCTTTTAAAAGAGCATGGCACTCAATATGAAATCGAAGAACAAAATGGCAAGATCTCTAATATCTGGGCTGACGGTGAAAAACTAGAACACCAGGAAATCCACCGTTTAATGCCACTTTTAGAGAAACGCAGGATGATGGTTCCTGCACTGACCCACCATTCAACTACTACAGCGAATGATGAAAAAGGCGATACTGAAGCTTTAACGCATTCAACTCCCGTTCAAGAGTTCTCCCCTATCAGTAAAGTTCAAGAAAAAACAGTGTCAAGTCTTGACCTCGATCCAAACAAAGCATTTTTGCTCCGATACATTGATCATCTTAGAGACAATGATAGCATTGATGTCAATGCCCTTATGGAACAACTGAAATCCATGGAAAATAAAATTGATGAACTTAATGAAAAAATTGCTTCATTGGAAGAAGAAGACCAATTGAAAAAAAGCTGGAATCATATTGACTTTATGGTAGATCCACTTATTGCAAAGACACATAACTTCGACTTTCACGATCTTAATATGGACTCTATTTTAAATGAGGCGAGAACAGAATTTAAGTTTTTCATGGATGAATCCGATAGTAATTTACTCATCAAGCAAAGAGAAATTTGGAAACAATTCGATGAAAGTTTAGAAGGTATCGATACATTTTTTCGCAAAGGAGTATTTCCAAAAGGTACTCATAGTTTTAGTTTTGATTTAGGAGATGGTGTTATAGATTTTAATGATTCTGTATTCCACTCATACAAATTCAGACAGAATGCTTTTCCGTTTGAAAAACATCCATTCAAATTACATATTGACGACAGTACCGAAAAAAGATTCATTGAAGAACTGAAAAAAGACGGATTAATCAATGATGAAAATAATTTCAAATTGAAGCTAACGCATAAGTATCTGAAAATCGACGACCAAAAGCTTGACGATAAATGGCAGAAAAAATACATGGATCTTTTCGAAGAAACAATGGATGGCAGTTTGGGTAGACGAAGCACTTTTATGATTCATAAAAGTGATCATCAACCTACGATCCACATGAAGAAATTTTAAAAATGAAAAGTCGCTAAAGCAATATTTATTAATTGATAGAATGGTTCGCAACAAAAATATTTAGCGACTATGAGAAGGATCACTGTTGGTGGTCCTTTTTTTATTGAAAATACGATTTAACTGAAACCATTCCATTTCCACAAATTATTGACTTCAATAATTTGTCCGCCAAAAAGGAACATAAATATTGAAATCTGATTCTGATGTTTTATTTCACTATGATTTGTATTTTCAGCAGCTCCTCCCTTTGTCCTTCCCACTTAACTTAAGTCCAAATAATTATAAGGGATGCGAAATCGTCTTGGTGATATGTCAGATCATAATGCAAAAGTTAAGATTGTAATCAAGGGAAAGAATTATAAAGACATTCAGTATCTTAATATAGATTTACAAAGATTTAATTTGTGAAGAAATCATGTGCGTCAATAAAGGAGACAGAGGAGCACATAGTGGGGTTACACGGTGAGTACTGTTGTTTGAGGGGCAATATCCTTAAACAAGTATTTAATTGAGCGACTTCTTAATACATATATTGTACCTAAAATTTTAAAATTATGAAGATTAAGCAGTTGGAAGATTTAAAAAATCTTCAAAAAGATGATTTCATTGAAAAAATGATGCTAGGTAGCATCAAAGGTGGATGTTGCAAAACAACTGATGAAGAATTAGACACGCCGATAGAACCCGATGATCCTGATTATTTAGACTCCAGAGATTAAATTTCGTTTTACATTGAACTTCTAAAATTTTCAAATTATAAAAATCAAACAACTAAAAGACCTAAATGGTCTTCAAAAAGATGACTTCATTGAGGAAATGATGCTTGGCACAATCAGAGGAGGGTGTTGCAAGATTTCGTCCATTGCTAATGGTACTGATGATGGCACAGACGATATTGATGATCCAGATTTAGATGATTCTCAATAAAAAACTCTTCTTGAAATTAAAGTTATTTGTCAATCATAGACAGACAAACAAGAAAGGGGTGATTGAATTTCAATTGCCCTTTTTAATGTGTATCAATTGTCACAATTAAGCTTTCTTCTGCTTATATTAAAAAGTGAATTTTTGCCCAAGTTGAAATCGCTTAATTGTGAAATTCTAAATTCTCAAAAATGAATAGTTCAACAGCAGTAACCATCGATCTGGATCAAATTGCTTCTTATAAACATGAAGAATGTGTTTTGCGCTTCATAGACCAATTCGATCTACCTAAAGAAGAGGTCATTGATGTTTTTGATGAAATGAAAAAGCTACTCGCTTTATTTGCAAAGTATCCAGATGAATACATCTTTACACACGAACCACTTTGGATTCTTGATGAAATGTGGCATACGTTCTTGATGTATTCAAAAGACTATGAGGACTTTTGCCACAAATATCTGGGTAAAATGATTTATCATAAGCCCGTCAAAAGAGCCCAAAAAATGGCGTTGATCAAAGAGCTTGAAACCAAGAAAGAAGAAACAGAAGCCAAACTTAAACCCGTAGTGCAAAATCTTTACAATTGTATTTATGACTATCTTGGACGTGAGACTCTTTATAAATGGATAAAAGTGTATGGACAAAAATATACTTTATCCTACATGAATGAAGTTCGAAGACCTTTAGCCTAGTTTCCTTGCTATTTATCTCAGCCGAAAATAACGATCAAGTGATGAGCTATGTCATTCAATGGTTGGCTCACCTTGATGTGCCCTTCATCAGAATCAATGAAGATGAAACTATCAACGGTTTGGCTGTATATCCTGACACTTCCAGTGTCAGGATAGAAACAGGAAACAAAAACTTAGACATCGAAGACATCTCTCAATTTTGGTATCGAAGGGGTCGTCTTATGACGAAACCAGCGATACCAAATTGTGAAAGCTACCCCGCACTAAAAAAGGACTTAAACAAATCGCTTTCCAATGAAAGAACAACATTCCATAATTATTTGTATCACCTTCTGGAGCAAAAGAAAAGCATTGGTGCCTACGAATTACGAAGATTAAACAAGCTAAAAGTTCTAACCAGCGCAACCAAGGTGGGATTAAAAATACCCGAGACCTTAATCACAAACAAGAAATCTGAATTACTCACCTTCGTAGAAAAACATCCCAATATTATCGTCAAACCAATACATGAAATGGTGAGAATGGAAGATGACAACTACAATATTTTGACCTATACTTCTTCTTACTCCAAAGAACAGATTGATAAACTAGATGATCAATTCTTTCTTTCTCTGGTTCAAAATGCCATCCCAAAAAAATATGAAATAAGAATCTTCTATTGGTATGGCAAAATGTTTGGGAATGCCATTTTTTCTCAATCTAAAACCCAAACCAAAGAAGATTGGAGAGTAAATATTAATGATGAGGTGAAAGATGTTCGAAGAGTTCCCTTTTCTGTTCCCACAGCATTAAATGTGAAGCTAAAATTGCTAATGAAAGAGATAGGACTCAAAACCGGATCCATAGACATGATCGTCAGCCCCGAAAAAGAATTCTATTTCCTTGAAGTAAATCCTGTAGGACAATTTGGGATGACAGCTTCTGTCTCAAATGAAAACGTATTTAAACACATAGCCGAATATTTTAAGAATGGATGATACCAAAGATAAATTGGAAAAATTATTAAAGGTAGACAACTTCAACAGATTGCCACTTTTTATGGAGAATGCTAAACTCATTCCTAAGAAAAAAAATCTAAAGGAATATAAGAAAATTACTGTAGAAAAATATGGGACAACAAACTTCAGACACACTGTTTACAGAAAACCGATTTCTACTTTTTTATGAATGCAAACAATCAATACTTAACATTATTTGCAAATTGTATTCCGGTCAAGGGAGCGTCTCGATCTGTGATTTGTGATACTCAGCACAAGAGGGTCAAGTTTATTCCCAATTCTATGTATGATTGGATCCAAGAACTCAAATCAATATCTATTGAAGACTACCAAAAGGAATTAAATGAAAATCAAATTCAAATCACCAATGATTATATTGACTTCATTATTCAGAATGACTTTGGCTTCTTTTGCACCAAAGAAGAACTAGCATGGTTTCCTGAATATGATGGATCATACGAAAGCCCAAATGAAATTGAAAATGCCATTATCGATAGTGATGATTCATCAAATCATAATTACCAAAAGATATTTTCTCAACTCGAACAATTGGGTTGCGAAGCAATTCAATTAAGGTTCTTCGATGCAATAAAATTTGAACAGCTCAACAAGATTCTAAGTCACTTGGAACAGAGTTCGATTGTCAGCATTGATTTAGCGCTTCCTTTTTCTCAAGAATGGTCAAATGAAAAAGTAAAAGATGCATTGAACAAACATCCAAGGATTTTCCAATTGACCTTAACTTCATTTCCTGCTACATTGGATCCGTATCCTAACGAGCATCGTGCAAATCTTGTTTGCAGTTCAAAGGTGATTGATTCAAATTCTCATTGTGGAATCATTGACCCAAAATATTTTAGATTGATGAAAGAATCAATGATAGAAGCCAGAGATTTCAATAACTGCTTAAACAAAAAAATCTCTATTGATGTTCATGGAACAATCAAGAACTGTCCTACCATGAGCGAATCATTTGGAAATATCGCATCTACCACATTGGAGGAAGCACTCAACTCAAATGGTTTTAAAACAAAGTGGTTCATAAAAAAAGATGATATCAAAATCTGCCAAGATTGTGAATTTAGGTACATCTGCAGCGACTGCCGTGCATATACCCAAAATGAAGACGCATACGGAAAACCGTTAAAATGCAACTACAATCCCGAAAAAATGGAATGGAAAAGTTAAACCACTAACCATTCACAATTCAACTACAAAAAGCGATTCTTTTGTCACTCTGAATAATCTGGCATTACATAAGAGATAAAGCTCCCATTGCATTTGAGGACAACTGAATATAAGAATAAATCAAAGGGTTTTATCAAGCATGTTAATTTAAAATTTATTAGGATGTCAAATACTGAAAAAACTGTAACGCTTAAGGTTTTCAAAAAAGCTGGGTTATTAGAGATATGTTACAGAATATAATCAAGGGGGACTTCAACTCATTTAACACAAGTTCAAGTCCCGGAGATTGGTTGGGTAATCACTCATCAGACTAATTAATTACATTAAGTAAATGCTTAGCTCATTAAAAACAAAAAAAAGGAGAACCAACCAGTTGGCTCTCCTTTTGCTAACAATATTTAACAACTATTATCTGCTAACTACAAATTGCTTTGCGACCAAGTATTGGTCGTTCGCAATTTGTAGATAATAATTTCCATCAACCAAATCTGCAATCGAAATGGTCATTAATTCATTATAATTCATCTGAATTCTTCTGACATTTCTGCCTGAGGCTTCAAATACTTTTACATTGACTACACCTTGCATACCCACCGATTCCAGATTTACCGAAATCACATCTTGTGCAGGATTTGGAAACAAACTAACTGCTGAAGGATTGACTACATCTTGAGTACTCGATATCGGATCACCAAACGCATATTCTCCCGTTAGTGAATTGAAAACTACGCCGTATGTGCCGGCCACAGTTGGAATATTTGATCCATCTTGAACACCCACTCCATCTGGCCATGTATCAGATCCCCAATTAACTGTCCAGTCAGCCTCAGCTCTAAACTTTACTCCTTGATCACCTACATCCGGATCTGTATCAGAAACAGTGGTCGAAGCAATAGTCCAAAGATGCGGATCATCTGCGTCTACGTCCATGGCAAGATCTGTGTCCCAGTCCATGTTTTCCCCAGAAAGTCCAACAATACCTACTGTCTCATATTCTATCACTTCTTCAAACACATACTCACCCGTTATTGAATTAAAGCTCACTCGATATTCTGCTCCGGTGACAGGTATGTTTGTGGTACCATTGAGTTCTCCAACACCAATAGGAAATTCTGGTCCACCCCAGCTATTGTCCCAATTATTGTTTGCACGGAACTTAGCTTCACCATCATTTAAAATGGTTTGAACAAACCACATATGTGGATCATTAGCATCCTTCTCCATAGGTACTTCCGTTTCCCATTCTCCAAATTCTGTGGCATCACCGATGATACCCATTGACTCGTATTCAACGATTTCAGAAAAGCTGTATTCTAAAGTTTCTGTATTGAAAGAAACAAAATAATCACCAGCCACGACTGGAATGTTGTCAGCTGATCCTTGAATTCCTACACCAGTTGGAAAGTCTGGTCCTCCCCAATTTATATCCCAACTATCATTGGCTCTGAATTTTGCTTCACCATCATTGAGTGTAAAACTTCCGGTCCACAATGAAGGATTGTTGGCATCTTTGACAAGATCGACATCAGTATCCCAATCACCAATTGAGGTGGCTGTACCGATCAGACCAATGCCCTCATAATCTATTTGCTCACCAAAACTATATTCACCCGTAAGGGTATCCAAAGTCACCACATAGAATCCTGATGATGCCACCGGTATATTTCCACCTCCAACAGTGGCAACTCCAGAAGGAAAATCTCCTGCGTCATTACCCCAATCGCGATCCCATGCATCATCTTTTCTAAATTTGCAATCTCCCATATTGAGATTGACTGGCAACCAAAACTTGTTTACATCTGCTGTATCTCTGAACATATTGACGTCCGTATCCCAGTCACCTATTGGAGTTGCAGGACCGATGATTCCAATATCAGAATCGTAGTTAAACGAATACTCCCCCGTCACATGATTGAAACTGATGGTGTAGTCTCCTGGGTAGACAGGAATATCAGGACCACCCTGCTCTCCAATTCCATTGGGAAAGTCAGTAGCTCCCCAATTCACATCCCAACTGTCATTGGCTCTGAATTTTAACACCCCGGCATTTAATGTAACATCGAGCGTCCACATCGAAGTATCAACTTCGTCTTGCACCATATCAACATCAGTATCCCAATCTCCTATTGGAGAACCGGTTCCAATGATACCAACACTGGTTACCTGAGCACTGAGCATGGCACATGAAAAGAAAAAAGAAAGTAAAAGTAAATGTCTTTTCATCTGGCTATAATTTTGAATATTAATTGTGTTATAATGACACAATGTACTTCTTATTTTAAAATTTTCGTCCACTCATATTAAAATAATTATACTTTCATTCTAAATTTCCGAAGATTACTGAAGAAAAATTCTCTGTAATATGAATATGCCAAAAGAAAAGTAGGTCTACCCTAAAAATAATTGATGTATGATTACATTAATTACAATGAAATATAGACCTTAGACACTTATTGTCATAATGACACAATTTATCAACAAACCAATATCTTCAAGGATGAAAAGAATCATCTTTTACCTTTCGATTTGTCTCCTTTGTCCATCTATACTCGCCGCCCAGCATTCTATCAACGGCTCTGTTTCCGACGCAGAAACAGGAGAACCTTTGATAGGTGCCACTGTGATTGCCATTGGTGAAGAAGGGCTAGGAACCACGACAGACTTTAATGGAAATTTCGAATTGTACATTCCTGAAAATGTCGAGTTAATAGAAATCTCCTACACGGGTTACAAAACCATGGCCATCCCAAAAGATGCTCCTTCATTCAATGTCGCATTGGCATCTGGCGAAGTACTCGAAGAAGTTATCGTCATCGGATATGGCAACGTCAAAAGAGAAGATCTCACTGGATCAATCCAGACCGTTGGGCCAGAAACATTTAATAAAGGCGCCATAACAGGTCCACAGGAATTATTGACAGGAAAAGTAGCAGGTGTGAGTATCACAACCAATGGTGATCCTGGAGGTGGTTCAACTATTAGGATAAGAGGAGAATCTTCTTTGCGAGCAAGCAATGATCCATTGATCGTAGTTGATGGAGTCCCTGTTCAGGGTGGCGAACTTAGTGGCTCCAGAAATATACTTAATCACATCAACCCCAATGATATTGAGTCAATGACCGTCTTGAAGGATGCTTCAGCTTCTGCTATTTATGGCAATCGAGCCGCTGGCGGTGTAATCGTGATTACTACAAAGAAAGGTAAGAGTGATGCGAAATTAAAAGTTGGATATAATGGCAATGTTTCATTTGGACAAACAAGCAAGCGCATTGAAGTATTAGATGCAGCAACGTATCG
>JAHDDD010000077.1:6565-13780 GCA_020629535.1 Saprospiraceae bacterium | reverse complement strand
GGGGGCCGATGTATCTCCAAATTTGCTTTTCAAAAAAACTATATTGAACATAATGCTTCATTTATTGCCGTCGATGGGCCTCATGAAGCTGTTGTTTCAAAAACCGGAATGGTGGCTCTGAAAATGAGCGATGTCAATGACATCTCGATTGACGATTCCAATTTTATATTGAACACGGGGTCTCCGCACTGGGTGCGCTTTGGCGAAAATGTCCAGGCTATGGACGTGAAACAAGAAGGCTCTGCGATTAGGTATTCTGATGCATTTAAAGATGAAGGAATCAATGTAAACTTTGTTGAACACATTGATGGAAATCGATTATTCATGCGAACCTATGAACGTGGAGTCGAAAATGAAACCTTTTCTTGTGGAACTGGTGTAACGGCGGCCAGTATTGCTGCGAATGTGGCCATTGACAATCAATGCAATCACTGGAAAATTGAAACGAAAGGTGGAAATCTAGAAGTTAAATTCGAGCAATCAGATCTTGGATTTTCTGAAATTTATCTGATCGGCCCTGCAGAAATTGTGTTTGAAGGCCAAATAGAGCTTTAGTTATCCAGCGTCATTTCTAGGTTCATCTTCGCATTGTTCAATTCTGATACTGCATGAAAGTCTCCTTTTGATTTTCCCAATTCAATGCCTTCAGAGAAAAACTTGATGGCCAATAATTTTTCATCTAGCGTTTCATACAATTTGCCGAGATGGTAATACAATCCGATGTACTCCTTGTCGTTTTTATAAATGTCCATATAAAAATGCAATGCTTTGTCGTACTGACTATCTTTCTCGTGTTCCTTGGCAATGGCAAATTTAAGAAAGGAGTCATTCGGGCTTTCTTCCAAGAATTTTTGCAACTTTTCGAGCCTGTTATTGTTCGTCATATTTAAAAACTTAACTCAGAGTAAAGTGCACAATATTTTTATATTTGCACTCTAAAAATTACATATATGAATTTATTGGTATGTATTTCAAAAACCCCCGAGACCACAGCAAAGATATCCTTTACTGATGGTGATACAAAGTTCAATTCGGAGGGTGTTCAATATATCATGAACCCATATGATGAATGGTATGCCTTGGTACGCGCCATCGAATTGAAAGAACAACACGGAGGCAAGGTTGTGGCTATCAATGTGGGAGGTTCTGACAACGATATCATCATTAGAAAAGCATTGGCCATTGGTGCAGATGAAGCCGTAAGAGTCAATGGCGAGGAAAGTTCATCTCTTTTTGTCGCTACTCAAATTGCAAACTACGCAAAAGACAAAGGTTTTGACATCGTATTTTGTGGAAAAGAAACCATCAACTACAATGGTTCTGAAGTAGGACCTATGATTGCTGAATTACTAGATCAACCATTTGTGAGCTTTGCTAGCAAACTTGATCATGATGGAAGTGCTGCAACCATCGAAAGAGATATTGAGGGTGGAGTAGAAGTGGTAAAAGTAAATGGACCATTTGTCTTATCAGCGGCCAAAGGATTGGCCGAACAACGTATTCCCAATATGCGTGGAATCATGATGGCCAAAAGAAAGCCTTTGGAAGTTGCTGAAGCAAGTGCCGTTGATGAAAAAGTCATTGTAAAATCATATTCATTGCCTGCAGGTAAATCAGCTGTAAAAATGCTCGATCCTGAAAACATGGATGAATTGGTAAGATTGCTTCATGAAGAAGCGAAGGTTATTTAATCAAGCTAAAAAGAAAATCAAATGTCAGTATTAATATTCGCGGAAGCGACCAAAGGACAATATAAAAAGAACGCTTTTGAAGCTGTTTATTATGGCTCTCAATTGGCCAAACAATTGGGAACTGAAGCCGTAGTATTCACCATCGGAAATGGAAGCAATGCGGCTGTATTAGGACAGTACGGTGCAAATAAAATCTGGAATCAAGATAGCAGCAAAGCCACAGACTCACAGGTAGCAAGCGCATTGATTGCTCAAGCAGCAGAGAAAGCTGAGGCAAACTATGTCATACTTTCCAACAGCGCTCTTGGCAAATCATTGACCGGAAGGTTGGGAGTTAAACTAAATGCAGGTGTAGTTTCAGGTGTTACCTCACTTCCTGACACATCTGGAACACCATGTGTAAACAAACAAGTATTCTCAGGAAAAGGCATCGCTTGCTACGAATTGAAGTCTGGAAAAAATATATTGTCAGTAATGGGCAACTCTTTGAAACCAGAAGTTGTAGGATCTGATGTTGCACCAGAAAATACTTCATTTACTGAACCATCAACAGGTCTTGAAATCATCGAAACAAAGACCGTCGATGGAACTGTACCACTGCCTGAAGCAGAATTGGTAGTGTCAGCTGGAAGAGGAATGAAAGCACCCGAAAATTGGGGCATCATTGAAGAATTGGCAGATGTTTTGGGAGCTACGACAGCTTGTTCAAGGCCAGTGGCAGATACGGGTTGGAGACCTCACCATGAACACGTAGGACAAACAGGTGTAGCCATCAGACCAAATCTATATATCGCTATTGGAATCTCTGGAGCAATCCAGCATTTGGCAGGTGTGAACAACTCAAAAACCATTGTTGTGATAAACAAAGATCCTGAAGCTCCGTTCTTCAAAGCGGCCGATTATGGTATCGTTGCTGACCTCTTTGATGTCGTACCGAAATTGACAGAATCACTCAAGAAATTTAAACAATAGTAGTTTTAATTAATAGCTGTCATTTGGACTATATTTTAATTGAAACTGTGGGAATACTTTAGCTTTTTTCCTAATATTATAGTATTATCTTTATGCTATGCAAAAAATAGAGCTAGAGGTTGTTGCTTTGACACATAGTGTTACTTCCTCTCACAATTATGCTGTGATATTAGGGGAAGTAAATGGAGATCGTAAACTACCCGTTGTGATTGGTGGTTTCGAAGCTCAAGCCATTGCTGTGGCAATGGAAAAAATGATTCCAAACAGACCACTTACACACGATCTTTTCAAAAATACCTTAGATTCATTTGGTATTGTTTTGAAGGAGGTGATTATCAATAATCTTCTGGATGGTATTTTCTATGCCCAATTAATCTGTTGGGATGGAAATCAGGAAATTGTAATAGATTCAAGAACTTCTGATTCTATTGCCATGGCTGTCAGATTTGATTGTCCGATCTTTACAATGGAGTCAATAATGCAGGAAGCTGGAATGCTTCTCGACCCTGAAGAAGAAAAGAAAATCTCTATTGAGCAAAAAGCCAAGAAAAGCAAAAAGACTAAAACATTTGCTGATTATTCTGTCGATGAATTGAATGAAATGCTTGCAGAAGTTCTTGAAAAAGAAGACTATGAAAGAGCAGCCAAAATCAGAGATGAAATCAACAAAAGGAGTTCCAATTAATCTTGAATTTTCAGGTCTTCCAAATGCTCTTGCACTTCTCTAAAACCCATTGATCCAAGGTCATTGCTCCAGGCACTCAGTACATAATTTGTAATGTTCGACACTTCCACCTGAGAAAGTCCATAGACAGGAGACATTGGAATAGTATACAACTGACCGTTAACCACCAAACTATCTGAAATTCCGTGGACAATAATTTCTGGTAAACGAGTTTTGTTTTCCCTTAACCAGTCTGCATTGTCTAAAGGAGGATAAAGCTGAGCCAATCCGGTACCATCATCCATATGACATGATGCACAATGAAACTCGTACAAAACCTTTCCTTGCTTAAAACGATCTTCTTGACAAGAAACCAATAGAAATAGGGTAGAACACAATATGACCAGTTTACTTCTTATATTCATCGATCAATACTGCAATTTCAGAAATAAATTCTGTCACATCCTCAGGGTCGGTCCCTTCTGCAAATGCGCGAACATGTCTGTCTTTATCTACCAATAATATTTTTCCACTGTGATCAAAACCTCCTGGTGCTTCTGGGTCTTCTTTTGCCACAACAAAATAATCATCAGCGAGGTCAAATATCTCACCTTTGTCTCCGGTCAAGAAGTGCCATTTATCAGAATCGACTCCAAGATTAGAAGAGTACATCTTTAAAATTTCAACATTGTCTCTCTTTGGATCAAGTGTATACGATACCAACTTGAGCAAATCTTCATTCTTATATTCATCATGAATCCTCAACATCTGCTTTTTCACCTTTGGACATATTGATGGACAACTCGTGAAAAAGAAATCTGCTATATAAATATTATCCGATAAAAACTGATTGTCCACTTTCTGGCTGTCTTGATTTACGAACGAAAAGTCAGGGATCGTGTGTTGAATGGTATCTCCATTGACAATCTTTGGATAGCCTATGATAGGCAATTTGGAAGGTTTCTTCTCAGAACACCCTACAAATAAAAAGAAGGCCAAGAGTGTAATTGAATAAATTACATTCCTCATTTCAATACTGATTTTGCAAATTCAATGGATCCTTTCATATCAATGTTCACTTGGCTTATTCGCACTTTCTCGCTTTCCAAATAAGACTTTTGCTTTTGAAGCTCTTCTGGTAACTTGAATTCCTTCATCCAGACCATCATAGACTCACTAGCATTCATTAGACTGTCTATCGCTTTAAGTGCACTGGACTTTTCGTATTCTGAAATGAATTCATTACCTAACCTTTCATACAATTGCTTTTCGAGTTTATGCATTGTGCTCATTTCTGGCATAACCTCATCATGAATTTTCATGACTTCGTCATAAAGTGCTTGATTGGCTTGGTCAGGTTGATTTTTACAAGAATAAATTCCCATAAGAATC
Organism: Saprospiraceae bacterium; assembly: GCA_020629535.1. GTDB lineage: Bacteria > Bacteroidota > Bacteroidia > Chitinophagales > Saprospiraceae > JAHDBF01. Next base: position 9,061 of record JAHDDD010000077.1, on the reverse strand, counting down.
AACGAACTTAATATAAGAAGGCTAAAATATTTTTTCATTGCGCAAACTTATTGTACAATTACAATTTCAACAAAGTTTGATCAATAATTGTTAATCAAATAACAAAGTATTTAGACTAATTAGCAATCCATGAAACGGGCCATAGTTTGGTTTAGAAATGATCTGCGACTTCATGACAATGAAGCCATCTCGGATGCCTTACTGGCAGCTGACGAAGTCTTGTACATCTACGTCTTTGACACTCGACTTACCCAAGGACGAACAAAATTTGGATTTAGAAAATTGGGAGCTCACAGAGCTACATTCATTATAGATGCAATTATTGACCTCAGAAAAAAGCTACGGGCCAAGGGTGCTGATTTGATCGTTAGATCAGGTATTCCTGAAGAGATCGTTTCAAACCTAGCCCGGGAAGCCAAAGCAAGCTGGGTCCATTGCAACCGAGAACGAACTGATGAGGAAGTAAAAGTCCAGGATGCCATGGAATCTCTATTGTGGACCATCGGTGTCGAGCTGAGATACAATCGCGGCAAGATGCTTTATCACACCGCAGATCTTCCATTCCCTATCACGCAAAGCCCCGACGTGTTCACTGCCTTCAGAAAAGAAGTAGAGAAGATTGTTCCAGTCAGAAAGCCGGTACCTACTGCAGAGAATTTCAAAAAGGATACATTGGATTTAGAGCCCGGTGTAATCCCCACATTGAACGATTTGAACATTGACCATCAACCAGAATCTATCTATCCGGGTGGAGAAACAGCTGCGCTGCAAAGACTTGATTATTATATAAAAGAGACAGGTCTGGTAAGCCAATACAAAGAGACCAGAAACGGCCTCTTGGGCAAAGATTACTCTTCAAAATTCTCTGCTTACCTTTCCAAAGGATGTCTTTCTCCCAAATTGGTCTTTTGGCAGTTAAAAGAATATGAGGAAGCCAATGGTGAAAATGAATCAACATATTCTTTATTTTTCGAATTATTATGGCGTGATTTCTTCCGATTAATAGGTAAAAAATATGGAAATGCGATTTTCCAAAAATCAGGAATTGTAGACAGAAGTAAAGGCCATGGATCCGAAGAGATAAGCCGATTTAATATATGGAAAGAGGGTAGAACAGGCTTCCCAATTGTCGATGCGTGCATGCGAGAATTGAACGCCACAGGATTTATGTCAAATCGTGGTAGGCAAATTTCTGCCAGTTTTTTGATCAATGAAATGAAAATGAATTGGATAATCGGAGCTGAATATTTCGAATCCAAACTCATCGACTACGATCCTTGCAGCAATTATTGCAATTGGGCATACATTGCAGGAGTTGGAACAGACCCTCGTGGTGGTCGACATTTTAACATAAAATATCAATCACAAAAGCATGATCCTCACGGCGAATTTATCAAACATTGGATCCCAATTTTAAAAGATATTCCTGCTGACAAATTGCACGATATGCAAGATTATAAAAATACTTCTGATGAATCTGGTCCGATCATTATTGGCAAGGACTATCCGGCCGCATGTGTTCAAATATAAATCATGAGAATAGTTTTCATCTCAGACACTCATGGATTGCACGATCAAGTACGCTTGCCAGAAGGTGATCTCTTGATTCATGCTGGGGATGTTACTTCAAGTGGTAGTGAAACCCAGGTTCAAAATTTCATTCAGTGGTTTGAGGAGCAACCTTTCGATCATAAAGTTTTTGTGGCCGGAAATCATGACTTTTTTCTTGAGTTTTTAGACAAAGATGAATTAAGAAAAAGTCTTTCTAAAAATGTTCATTACCTGGAAAATGATGGGACCAATATCGATGGTCTTAACATTTGGGGATCTCCCATAACTCCAGAATTTTTTAACTGGGCTTTTATGGAACAAAGAGGAGAAAAAATAGCAGAATATTGGAAAATGATTCCCAAAAAAACCGACATTCTGATTACTCATGGACCTCCATTTGAAGTTTTGGACCTCACATATGCCGGTTTGAATGTCGGATGCGAAGAGCTCGCAGAATATGTAATTAGACAAAGACCCAGGTATCACGTGTTTGGACATATCCATGAAGCAGCTGGCGAACTGGATAGCAAATACACGCATTACGTTAATGCCAGTGTGGTGAATTTTCAGTATCAAGTAGTAAATAAACCAATTGTCATTGATCTTTGAGATTCTATCTTAAAGCCATCCATGATCTTTGTACCAATCAATGCTTTCCTTTAGTCCAGCCTCTAAAGTATACTTTGGTTTAAATCCAAAATCTCTTTGGAGTGGAAAAATATCACAGTTCCAACTTTGTGCTGTAAGTTCCGACATTTTATCTCTATTCAAAATGGGATAGTTACCGGTAAACTTTGATGTGAATTCAAGCAACCCAGCTACCTTCCTTACAAGACCAATCGGAAGTGATATATTCCTAGGGCTTTTTCCTAAAATGTGCGCTACGGTTTCGGCAAACCCTTCAATATTATAAAGCTCACCATCAGATACGAAATATGATCGATT
>JAHDDD010000077.1:359-6555 GCA_020629535.1 Saprospiraceae bacterium | reverse complement strand
AGTAACTGTTTGAACTTTCCTAGACGCGCAGTGATCCCTCTGTTGATCCCCTTTATGGTGAGAAATAGATTTGTCTCCCCAGGACCATACACTGCAGTAGGTCGAAAAATAAGATGAGGGACCAGTTTATACATTTGTAAAAACTGTTCAGCCTGAAGCTTTGACTTTCCATAAATTGTGACCGGATGAGGATATGATTGATTGCTAACCAACTCATCAGGCTGGAGATCAGCTGGACCGTAGGCTGCAAGACTGCTAGTAAACACAAATTTGTATGGAATCCTATTTTCTTCAATCAAGATTTGAAGCATCTTTCGAAGATAGGCGGAGTTGACCTTATACATCTCAGATGGATGTGGAGTCTTTGTAATGCCTGCATTGTGAATTATGTAATTAAATGCATGCTCTGAAAGTTGGGCTCTTAAAGAATCTTCGTCTTCAAAATCAATGTGCAAGTATTTTGGATTGTACTTCTCTATTCGAGATAGGTTGGCATTTTTCCTCACGCCAGCGTATACATCAAAACCGTGGTCGATAGCTTCCTTAATAAGAAAACTCCCAACAAAACCGTTGGCACCTGTGATCAATAATTTTCTTCCCCCTTTTATCAATGTAAATTCGCCTTAAAGATTCGATAGGTTTTGTAACGTTCCCCATTGAGATTTTCAATGGCCTTGTTCATTAGATCATTGTTTTCTAATATCCATGAGGCTTCTCCTCTTTCAATGCCGAGCCTTTTTGCTGCAGCAATTATTTTGCTGTAAAAGACACCTTCAATACCTAACTTTCGATAACCTTCTACAACACCCAAAGTAATGATTCTCACACATTTGGTTTTGTTTTTACCAAGCAGAAGCTTTATTAAGCCAAAAGGAAAAAGTCTCCCTTTTGAGACATTGATCATGATTTCATTTATATCAGGAATGGCGAGCATAAAACCTATTATCTTTCCTTGTTCATTCTCAGCAAGGTAGGTGAAAGCAGGATTGATAATTAGCTTAAGACCTTCCGCTAAATGATCAAATTCTTTATCTGTCGCTGGCACAAAGCCCCAATTGTTTTCCCACGCGCTGTTGTAGACTTCTTTGACTGCTTTCACTTCTTCATCGAAGTTTTTCATTTGGATACTTCTGACGTGGATACCCTTGTTTTCCAATCTTTTTTCAAGCATAGAAGCAATGCGCAAACTCTTTTCTGAAACCTTTTTTGTTTCAATGTTGTATGCAAACAAATCCATCTCTTTCTGAAAGCCATTTTCGAGAAGAAAACTTTCGTAGTAATCTTTGTTGTATGTCATCATGACTACGGGAGGACTTTCAAAACCATTGACCAACAATCCGGCAGTGTCATTGGTACTAAAGTTCGTCGGACCCAGCACCGAATCAAAGTTTTTATTCTTTAACCATATTTTAGCTGTGGTTAGAAGTGATTTTGCAACATTGCTATCATTGATCACATCAAAAAATCCAAAAAAGCCAACATTAGATTTGTGAAAATCATTGTAGTTGTTATTTGCCACTGCAGCAATTCTACCAACAATTTTTCCGTTTGACTTTGCGAGCCAGAGTGCCACCTCAGAATGTTCAAAAAATGGATTTTTCTTTTTACTAAGTAATTCCTTCTGTCCCATATAAATCTCAGGGACATAATTTTTATCACCTTTATAAAGACTGTGAGGAAAGTCTATGAATTGTTTGTGTTCTTTTTCCGAACCAAGCTGGATTATTTCCAGACTCATACAGTGGTCTTTTGTCGATCCAAAATACCTAGTTGTTTTGAGACTTTAAATATTTTCTCAACCCCTTCTTCGATTTGTTGACGTGTATGCGTTGCCATCAAAGAAAAACGGATAAGTGAACTCGAACTTGGCACGGCAGGAGAAACTACAGGATTCACAAAAACCCCTTCCCTCAATAATTCAATGGTCAATTGGAAGGTATCAGAATCGTCTCTGATCATGATTGGGATGATAGGTGTGACTGTATGGCCCGTATCAAAACCCATATCATCAAGCATGCTTTTTGCATATCTTGTATTGTCCCACAATTTTTCCAGACGCTCAGGTTCATTGATCATGATATCTAGAGCAGCACTTGCTGCAGCAGCATTCGCAGGTGCAATACTGGCAGAGAAAACCAAAGACCGGGCATTGTGCTTCAGGAAGTTGATAGTATGCCAATCTGCAGCAACAAACCCACCTATAGAAGCAAGCGACTTACTGAAAGTCCCCATGATCATATCCACTTCAGAGGTCAGACCAAAATGATCGGCAGTACCACGCCCATTTCTACCCATTACACCAAGACCATGTGCATCGTCGAGAAATATATTTGCATTATATTTTTTAGCCAGCTCTGTAATTTCTGGAAGGTTGGCCAAGTCACCTTCCATACTGAATACGCCATCAATGGCAATGAGTTTTATTTTATCTGGATCACACCTTTGAAGCACCCGTTCAAGAGCTTCCATATTGTTGTGTTTATATTTCAAAACTTTTGAGAATGAAAGTCTTGATCCATCAATAATACAAGCATGATCTAGTTCGTCAACAAGGATATAATCATTTCTTCCTGTGACAGATGAAATTACGCCTAGGTTGACTTGAAAGCCTGTTGAGAAAACAAGAGCTTCCTCCTTTCCTACAAATTCTGCCAACTTCTTTTCCAATTCTATATGAAGATCGAGCGTACCATTGAGAAAGCGAGAACCCGCACAGCCCGATCCATAGCGATCGATGGCTGCCTTTGAAGCTTCTTTTATTTTTGGATGATTGGTCAAACCAAGGTAGCTGTTTGAGCCAAACATAATTACTTTTTTTCCATCAATGATTACCTCTGTATCTTGATCAGATTCGATCACTCTGAAGTAAGGATACACCCCAAGCTTTTGATACTTCTGAGGTATATCATAGGCTTTCATTTTTTTGTGTAGCATGGTATTTTAGATTTATTTGGGATTAATAATTGAACGAAAGTTTTTCATATACAGGCAAACCGTAACGTAAATCAGATCCATATATTTCTGCAAATTTCACTTTAGGAAATACTCCCAATGATTCAGTAAATACATAAATGTTGTCAAGCTTTGCCCACATGCCATTTACCTTCGTAATGACTTTGTACGACTGCCCATACTTTCTTAAAAACATCTTCTTATCAGCATAAGCAGCTAGCGAAAATTCATAATAATCTTTTCGTCTTTTCAATGCGTTATAGCCATAAGCCAATTTGCGTTGAATCATGTTCAAATCTTTCAATTCTCCTTGATCGAAATAACGTTTCCAGAATACTTTCAGAGGATTGTTAGAATCTAATAATCCATTCTCATTTATGTTTAAAGTATACAGAACTGTATTCGTATTATCATTCCTTTGAATGTAAAACATCAAGTTTTCAATCATTGGTTTTGGATAGTCAGCTGGTAAACCAACCTCACCTTCCATGTACTTTTTTGATTGTGAAAGATTCTTACTCATAGGTGTGTATGAAATTGTGCATACGAATATAATTAATATTCACAACGACATCCCAAGCTAGATAAATGATTTTAACCGTATTATGGTTTCAAATTGGTCGAAAATTCCCCAACATTCTTATGTTTGGGGTGTTTTAATGCCATGGAAACGAAACAAAAGCTCAAAATAGCACTTGTTGGTTACACGAACACCCTGCCCATGCAAAATGGAATGAAAAATGAAGCTTTTTCATCTCATTTTGAGGTCCAAATGCTCAATCCTGCCGATTGTGTCAATGCATATCAGAAAAATGATGTAGATATCGCTCTCGTACCTGTAGGAGCATTGACAGAGCTCGAAGATTATCAAGTGATCACTGACATTTGCATTGCTTGTGATGGTGAGGTCAATTCTGTCGCTTTGTTTTCTGATGAACCCATTGAAAGCATCAAGACAATTATTCTTGATTCGCATTCAAGGACTTCAAATAATCTCGTGAAGATTCTGATGAAAAAATGGTGGAAGAAAAATGTAGAATACAGCAAAAGTGATGTCGACATTTCTGCCCCGGGATTACATTCAAATCAAGGTGTTATCTTGATAGGTGATAAGGTTTTCAGACATCAACATTTATATAAATATAAATATGATCTTGGGAGAGCATGGAAAGAACTTACAGGCAAACCGTTCGTATTTGCAGTTTGGATTGCAAGAAATGTTGTGGATAAAAATTCAAAGCAATTATTAAACGAAGCATTACAGAAAGGCATTGAGAATATAGATGAGGTGTTAAAGACGATCGAAAAAAATTCAATGGTTGATTACGATCAATATTTAAACAGAAACATTCATTACAAATTGACTAAAGATGCTCGCGAAGGAATGGAACTATTCATTTCATACATGAAAAAGGAAAATGCGTTGGTTGACAAAGAGCCGAATTTTGCTGGCGAGATTTAGTCAAATAGAATTGAATCATTACTTTTGATGTAAGCGATAACCGAATGAGAAAAACGAAAATAGCCGGCATTGGTCATTATGTTCCTGACAATGTATTTACAAATGAAGACCTGACAAAGTACATGGATACCAATGATGAATGGATTCAGGAAAGAACAGGAATAAAGGAAAGAAGATTTGGAACAAAGCACAAAGAAACGACCACAACAATGGGCACTGAGGCTGCAAAAATTGCCATCGAACGTGCCAATACAACTGCCGAAGAAATAGACTTTATCATTTTTGCCACGCTCAGTCCTGATTATTACTTTCCAGGCTGTGGCGTTTTACTTCAAAGAGAATTAGGTATTTCCAAAACTGAAATCGGAGCACTTGATATCAGAAATCAATGCACCGGTTTTGTATACGGACTTACCGTCGCAGACCAATTTATTAAATCAGGAATGTATAAAAACATTTTGCTGGTAGGTGCAGAAATGCATTCCATGGGATTGGAATTTTCAACCAGAGGAAGAAATGTTTCAGTCATCTTTGGTGATGGAGCTGGGGCCGTTGTATTACAACCGACAGAGGAAGAAGATCAAGGTGTACTCAGTTCAGCACTGCATTCGGACGGTACAAAAGCAGAAATACTTTCATTGCTTTCTCCAGGTAGTCATGGAGGTCATTATCACGAAAATCCTGAAGAATTTGGATTCCCTGATCCTAATACTCCAGGAGGTGTTTTTATCACTGATAAGATACTTGAGAATGGATTTCATTATCCCTTTATGGACGGTCCATCTGTTTTCAAAAAGGCAGTAGTCAAATTTCCAGAGGTGATCTTGGAAACACTAAAAGCCATAGATAAGAAACCTGAAGAAATAGATTTGCTGATTCCTCATCAAGCCAATCTTAGAATTTCTCAATTCGTTCAACGTGCCCTCAAATTAAGAGACGATCAGGTTTACAATAACATTCAAAAGTACGGCAATACCACTGCCGCATCTATCCCCATTGCACTTTCAGAAGCATGGGAAGAAGGGAAAGTAAAAAGAGGAGACCTAATCTGTCTTGCCGCCTTTGGAAGTGGCTTCACTTGGGGAAGCTGTATGCTTCGCTGGTAAATCAATCATATGAAACTTGACATACTCGCAATTGGTGTTCATCCAGATGATCTTGAACTCAGTTGTGCTGGCACAATACTAAAACACATTTCTCTGGGCTATAAAGTAGGTATTGCTGATCTCACGCAAGGTGAATTGGGGACGAGAGGAAGTGCAAAGTTGCGTCTTGAAGAAGCAGAAGCTGCAAGAATCTTTATGAATATTCCGGTCCGTGAAAATTTGAAAATGTCAGATGGCTTCTTCAGCCACAATGAAGAGAATCTTTTGAAAATTGTCAAAGTGGTCAGAAAATACAAACCTGAAATCATTTTGGCCAATGCAATATCAGATCGTCATCCAGATCATGGACGTGCCGCAAAGTTGATCGCTGATGCTGCCTTTCTTTCTGGATTGATTAAAATCCAAACTGAAGAGGGTGGAGTTGGACAAGATGCATGGAGGCCAAAAGCAATTTACCATTACATTCAAGATCATAATCTACAACCAGATCTTGTGGTAGATATCACAGGGTTTGTGGAACCGAAAATGGAGGCCATATTGAAATTCCGTTCACAGTTCTTTGACCCTGATGCAACTGAACCTTCTACTCCTATCTCCGGAGAATCATTCCTCAAATGAAGCAAAAGGTTTATTGAAGGCAGATTGGGGTAGAATGAAGGCTTCAATGTAACGCGTT
>JAHDDD010000077.1:0-349 GCA_020629535.1 Saprospiraceae bacterium | reverse complement strand
ACCCTGATGCAACTGAACCTTCTACTCCTATCTCCGGAGAATCATTCCTCAAATTCATTGAAGCAAAAGCTAGGGTTTATGGAAGGCAGATTGGGGTAGAATTTGGCGAAGGCTTCAATGTAACGCGTTGGGTGGGTGTGAAGGATCTCTTTGACCTTATTTAGTTTCCTTATATAAATCAATCAGCTCCTTGAGTTTCATCATGCATTCAATAGGTGTCATTCCGTTGATGTCCAATTTTTCCATCTCAGATTGGATAGCCGGCCATCTTGGATCAGCTGCATCAAAAAAGCTCAATTGCATACTGCTTGATACCGGACTGGAGTTCAGACGTGTGCTCTTCCCGATC
>JAHDDD010000076.1 GCA_020629535.1 Saprospiraceae bacterium | reverse complement strand
CACATTATAGGATTATTCTAAAAAGTACACTCCAAAAAAGGTCTCTCAATGAGCGTGGCGAAATGGTCTCGCTTCTCTATTCTCGCAGCGAGCAACGCGAGCGATCTCAAAGTGAGCAAAGGCGAACGAAAGGCTAAAACTCAGGACAAGAACCAGTGTCATTGTAGAAATCACCATTGAATCTAAATGACAGCTCTAAGGCATTGAAATTTCTTTGATTGGTAGCGAGGTCTCTGATGTTTAGATCATAACTGAGACCGATAATGAAACTCTTCAATTGTATTCCTACCAACGGACTAACATAATTCAAGGAGAATCCGTCTATATTGTTGATGGTAGAAAGCCAGGCTCCAAAGAAAAGGGCATTCTGAAAACCGGGAAGAAAATATTTAGCATTGGTCCCCAGTCGAATTTCTTGGTCATTTCCTTGTTGCTGATACATCAATCGAGGTAGCACATATAAGTATTCTGATATTTGGCGATCATAACTCACATGGGCCACCAACCTCATCAGTAGATCAGAGTTGGGATCAATGGCAGGATTTAAGTTCTCCTTTTTTCCGAAAAACGAAGCATTGGGTGAAAGCAGATGATGTGCTGCAAATCCTGCTTGAAATTTATTTCTTTCACTAGGCGAAATACTATAATTTAATCCAACCGTAAGGTCTGCGAAGCCCAAATTGTTTGGTGGTAAAACTTCTGCAGTTTGTTGATTGTATCCATCCAATTGATTAAACTCATCTCCAAAATCCAATTGATCATAGTTGACATTCCGTTGATGTACGCTGAACTGTACTCCAGCGCCCAAAAACTGATTTGTTTTCTCATTCAAAACCTTCTGGAAAGAGCCAGAAAAGGATATTTGTGATGAAGTCAGAGCAGTCGAATTCAATCGATCATTCAGGAAGAAAAGTCCGATTCCGAATCGATCTTTGACACGTTTTTCTTGTCTTTTTGCATCAAATTTAACCTCTCCGCCCACCGCAGTGGTGGTGAATGGATTCGTGAGGGGATTTCTCCATTGATCTTTGTAGATAAGACCAACTCTGTAAGAACCATTGATTGCAGCCGTCAGTGCTGGATTTATTTGGTAGGGGACAGCGTAAAATTGAGTAAAACTGATGTCTTGAGCATTGACAAATGACAAGCATCCCAGTAGAAAAATGAATATTTTGAAGAATTTCAACGTTTTTCCTTCCATCACCATAAGTTAACCCGATGTTGATTCAATCTATTGTTTAAAATGACTGGTTTTGGGCTATTTCAGGTACTGTTATTGCAGTAAACTAAAATATCTCTTAGTTTGCCTCATACAAATAAGAAGCTGCAAATATATTGAAACATTCCATGGGAATAGAATATGGCATCTGCCAAGTCAGCATTTCTCCGATAAGAAAAGCTGCTGATGACCGCGCCGAAATGGTTTCGCAGTTACTATTTGGTGAATTGGTGGAAATATTCCAGTACAGAGGTAAAAATTGGGCAAAAATCCTGACAGCTTACGATGAATATGTCGGATGGGTAGACCGGAAGCAAGTGAAACTTATCTCGCACAAAGAATTTATCGCCTTAAAAGAAGCGAATATTCACAGCCTAGAGTGGGTACAACATGCCACAAAAAGTGGAAATTCGATTCCATTGACCGCTGGTTCTGTGTTGCACAACTTTGATGGACTGACCTTCAAAAATCCATTGGGTAGATTTCAATACAGTGGACAGATCATTGATCGAAATCAGCTAGAAATCTCCGGGGAACTCGTTGTTAAAATCGCAAGGCTTTATCTAAACGCACCATATTTGTGGGGAGGCCGGACACCATTTGGAATTGATTGTTCAGGATTCACCCAGATTGTTTTTAAGATGTTGGGCATTTACCTGCCGAGAGATTCTCACCAACAAGCAGAACATGGTAGAGTAGTAGACTTCGCCGAAGAAGCTGGAATCGGAGACCTTGCATTCTTTGTCAACAAAGAGAATAAGATCATCCACGTCGGCATCATAGTTGAAGCTTTGAAGATCATTCATGCTTCTGGTTGGGTACGGATCGATCAGCTTGATCATTTTGGAATCCAACATCAGGATTCAAAGAAATACTCTCATGTTTTAAGAATAATCAAAAGGGTATTGCCAGAGAAATTGGCAGGAAGGTCTGAAGAGAAGTTTGAATTGGTGAGTCAGTAAGACGCAAGTTATTTTTTCAAAGAGGAATTTCCGCATTAAAGAATTGACCGTAAAGTAATAATTTTGGAGTTTGGCGTTGAGGCAGGCAACTGTCTGAGGAGCGTATGCGACGAGTTTTGCCTGTGTGCGAAGGGAAAATTATTATAGGTCAAGGCTTTACAGTGGTGGGTTTTTTTGGCTTCGTTTTTTGTGCGGTAGACAAAAAATGAAGATTCAGTCTCAATCAATTCTAGGATAGATTACATCACTCTTTCAAAAACCCAACCTTCTCCATCCACTCATCATTATAAAGTTTGCCGACATAACGACTGCCGTGATCGTGGAAAATGATGACTACAACGCTGTCATCTTCAAGTTTGTCTTTTAGTTGAATCAGACCTGCTAGGGTGGAGCCAGCACTGTAACCAACAAGAATGCCTTCCTCGGTGGCGAGTCTTCTGGCCATTAAAGCACCATCCAAATCCGTGACCTTTTCCATATGGTCAATGATGTCGAAATTAATATTCTTTGGTATGATATCTTCTCCTATACCTTCTGTGATGTAAGGGTAGATTTCTTTTTCATCAAACTCACCTGTCTCGTGGTATTTCTTTAACGCAGACCCGTATGTGTCAATGCCCCAAATCTTGATGTTTGGATTCTTTTCTTTTAGGTATTTTCCAGTTCCAGAAATGGTGCCCCCCGTTCCTACACCGACAACCAAGTGGGTGATTTTTCCATCAGTTTGTTCCCACAATTCTGGACCCGTAGAAATATAATGACCTTGGGTATTGGCGAGATTGTCATACTGATTCATCCAAACAGAATTCGGAGTCTCTTTGTGGATTCGCTCAGCCGTACTATAATATGACTGCGGATCATCAGCTGCCACATCAGTGGGGCAGACAATCACCTCAGCTCCTACAGCTCGAAGTATGTCAGCTTTTGATTTTGATTGTTTGTCTGTGGTTGTGAAGATGCATTTATACCCTCTGACAGCAGCAACCAACGCAAGTCCCATTCCGGTGTTTCCTGACGTACATTCGATGATGGTTCCGCCTGGTTTCAATCGGCCGGATTTTTCGGCTTCATTGACCATCTCCAAGGCCATTCTATCTTTGATAGAGTTTCCTGGATTGAATGATTCAATTTTGCCAAGTATCAATCCTGGCAGACCTTCTACGGTTTTATTTAATTTAACCAATGGCGTATTTCCAATGGTTTCAATGATATTCTTATAATATTGCATAATCGACGGGCAAAGATAAGCACATTCCCATCAATTCAAATTTTCACTAAATCTTTTGCTGATAGGTCATACTCAATTGACATCTGCTGTCCAAAACACCGATCTTTTGAGCCACAGCAGGGGAGATTACAACCTCAATATCTTTCTTGAAAGCATTCGCAGGAATGCGACCGACCACTCTTGCAAATACTTCCTGTCCGTTGACTGGATTTTTAAGTTTTATAATGGTATTAACGACAGCATGTTTGTGTAAAACCATCATATTTTCATAGTCAGTTCCACGCTTGTCCCAGTAAGCGATTCCCTTTCGGGTAATGGTTTTCGTATTCGGTACATCCAATATTTCTTCCTTGACGATACTGTCAATTTCTGAATCTGTAATTAGCTCTTTGACAATCGTATCTTTTGTCGCTTGTGTTGTGGTGGAATCAATGTTTTCTTTCAAATCCCTGATTTCATTTTCAACTTGAGGGGAGACTGGTACATTCTCTTTTTCATCTGAAACGACACCAACGTATGTAAGGCCATTATTCACAGCATTGATTTGCTCCTGTCTGTTGTGCAATGCTGGATTGTCTTGAGGTGCATCCATCTCGTATTCTCTGGGATGATAAGCAGCAAAATATCCGACCACCAGTTCTTGTCCGATGTCCAATGAAAAACCACTGAGCTCATTCATTCGAATGAAATCTTTTACATCTTGTTTGAAATAAACTTTTGCAATTCTGTATAGAGTTTCTTGCTTCTTCACTCTGTATACCAAGGTGATGTATTTCGTATTCTCAAAAGGAGTGTTTGAATAGTTGTACATATTGAGAGGAAGATCAATGGTTCTTCCCAATGGAATATCTTGAGGATCTACAATGCCATTTCTTTGCATGGCATCTTCGAGAGCTACATTGAAGAATCTACAACTGCTGTAAAGCGTTTGATCTTTTGAAAGTTCGAACGTGAAGTAAGGCTTTTGATTTTCATCGATGTTAATGAAAACCCTGTTGGTCCTGTCTGTTTGTTGTGAACTAAGGCAAAGAGGTAGTCCCGCAATACAAATTAACAAGCATGCTAATTTATGTATCTTGCTCATGGTTTTTGGATTTAGGGAACAAAAATATTAATATTATTTATAATATAAAAATCATTGATAACGAATTAATTAGGTAAAATTATCCAGATTGTCTGTGTCATACCGGCCCGATATGCATCTTCTCGATTTCCAGGTAAGATGTTGGAACCAATCAATGGTAAAGCATTGATCGTGCACGTTTACCATCAAGTGATAGAAGCGAATGTATTTTCGAATGTATATGTTGCTACTGATGATGAAAATATCACAAACGTGTTGGATAAAGAGGGAGTACCATACATATTCACATCCAAAGAGCACCAAAGTGGAACGGATAGGATAATAGAGGCTGTGTCAAAAATGCAAGAACCATTTGATTTTGTGGTCAATGTACAAGGCGATGAAGCATTGATTTCATCCACTCAATTGCAGCCTTTGAAAGATTATCTTGTTGATCATCCGTCAAGCCAGGTGGTTAGTCTGATGACAGAAAACAATTCATCTTCCGATTTCAATGATCCGAATGTGGTGAAGGTGGCATGTTCAGACTTGATGCAGGCTTTGTATTTTAGTAGAAGCCCCATTCCGCACAATAGGGACGGAAATTTCGAAAGATTCCATCAACATCTAGGTGTGTATGCGTTTAAAAGAGATATTCTAGATAAGATTAAAACCATGCAAATTTCGACACTCGAAAGGTCAGAAAAACTCGAGCAGCTACGATGGATGGAGAACGGAATTTCGATTCATATGGTCAATGTTTCCGGTCCACTGATTGGAGTGGATGTAGAGGAAGATATTGCAAAAGTGAAGGAGCTTTTACAGCAAAACTGATCCTGAAAAATTAAGTGGAAGCAGATCGGCTGCCGTTTCTATTCGATATACTTCATCTGTTTCACCTTGCAGTAGAATTTCAATCTTTCCTTCCTGCTTTTCTTCAAACTCCAGAATCACTTGCCTACAAGCACCGCAAGGACTTACCGGTTGGAGCAATGCGTTTTTAGGATTTTTAGCAATGACTGCGAGTGATTTGATCTTTGTGCCTGTTGCATTGGCACCCGCGTTGTAGAGAGCCACACGTTCAGCACATATGCATAAAGGGTAGGAGGCGTTTTCTTGATTACACCCGACCATAACTTGACCATCTTCGAGCAATGCCGCCGCTCCCACCAAAAAGTTGGAATAAGGCGCATACGCCTTCTCGAGCATAGACTTTGCAACCAGCAAAAGATTTTGCTGTTCTCCTGAAAGCTCAGAAAAATCGTAAATCTCCAGTTCTTGTTTGACGGTCTTCTTTTGCATATTGCTTCTGCAAATGTAATTGGTGCAAAAAATGTTCCGAATCTGAAATCAAATCCGAATCTTAATCATTCATCCTTCCTCCTTCGTAATTCGTCCTTCCTCCTTCGTCCTTCCTCCTTCGTCCTTCCTCCTTCGTAATTCGTCCTTCGTAGTTCGCATACGGCTGTCCCAAATTCATTATCTTTACGTAAAATACTGATCCTTTAAATTCAGTTTGATTATCAGTTTGCAATCTCATTTCATGAAAAACTATTTTATTCTTCTACTTGTGGCGCTGGCTATCAACGCTTCTGGGCAAAAGAAATTCACGATAAGTGGATATATCACAGATGCTGAGAGCGGTGAAAATCTAATTTCAGCAAATGTCTTTGATGGAAATTCGAAGTTAGGAACGGTATCTAATTTATACGGTTTTTACAGTATTTCCTTACCCAAAGACTCGGTCTATCTCAGCTTTTCCTACATAGGTTATGAAAGTCAGATACGCGGTATATTTCTCGACCGTGATATAACTTTAAATGTACCATTGAGTTCTTCTTTTGAATTGGATGCTATTGAAATCATTGCTGAAGATTCAAGAAAGATTGAAGATGAAACTCAGATGAGTGCCATTGAAGTCCCTGTTCAACAAATCAAAAAAATGCCTGCCTTTTTGGGCGAGGTAGATGTTTTGAAAACTCT
Source organism: Saprospiraceae bacterium (assembly GCA_020629535.1). Lineage (GTDB taxonomy): Bacteria > Bacteroidota > Bacteroidia > Chitinophagales > Saprospiraceae > JAHDBF01. Next base: position 7,327 of record JAHDDD010000076.1, on the reverse strand, counting down.
GCAGTTATTGCCAGGCGTTCAATCAGGTGGAGAAGGACAAACAGGTCTCTATGTAAGAGGAGGCAGCCCGGATCAAAACTTGATTTTATTGGATGGGGTTCCGGTCTACAATGCAAACCACCTGTTCGGTTTCTTCTCAGTATTCAATGCTGATGCGATCAAGGACGTAAAATTGACCAAAGGTGGATTTCCAGCAAGGTATGGTGGACGACTTTCTTCTGTTCTAGAGATCAATATGAAGGAGGGAAACAAACAAAGTTTCCACGGATCGGGTTCGGTCGGTATTATTTCATCGAAGTTGGCGCTTGAAGGACCGATCATCAAAGACAAAGCCTCTTTCATGGTATCAGGACGTAGAACCTACATCGACCTGCTTGCTCGACCTTTGATATCCCTTGCATTGCGAGAAAACGGAACAAGAGGTAAGTTGGGGTATTACTTCTACGATCTTAATGCAAAAGTAAACTATACAATTTCTGATAAAGATAGAATATATCTTAGCGCATACCTCGGAGACGACAGATTCTATGTGGACCTCACCGAAGACTTTGATGAATCAGATGGTGAAATCTATTCAGATCAAATCAGGTCCAATCTTGGTTGGGGAAATCTGACCACTGCATTGCGTTGGAATCACCTTTGGAATCAAAAACTGTTTAGCAATGTTACAGCAACGTATAGCAAGTATTTGTTTAATACACTTGCAGCAGTTGCATCTGAGTCTAGAATAGATGATGTAATATCAGATCGTTTTGAATACGCTGCTGACTATAATTCCGGAATCAAAGATTTGGCGCTAAGAGTTGATTTTGATTACTTACCAAATCCCAATCACTTTATAAAATTTGGTGGGAATGCCATAAGGCACAGCTTTGATCCTGGCCTTTTCAACCTTACGGCAGAAAGCATTGACGATGGGGTGAAAACTTTTGAGGTAGATACAGTTTTAGGACAAAGAACAATAGATGCGATAGAATACAATGCCTTTATAGAAGATGATTTTAAGATCACACCTAAGTTAAAAATAAATGCAGGACTTCACTTCTCCGGTTTTGATGTGAATGATGTTCATTTTACATCGTTGCAACCTCGTCTGTCCATAAGGCAATTATTTAAAAATGATCTTGCCCTCAAGGCATCATTTGCAACCATGCGCCAATATGTTCAATTTTTGACAAATGAAAATATTGGTCTACCGTGGGATCAATGGTTGCCAACAACAGAAAGAGTCATACCGCAAGATGCGTGGCAAGCGGCTCTGGGTTTTGCAAAAACCATTGATAATAAATATGAACTGAGCGTTGAAGCTTATTATAAGGAAATGCAAAACTTGATCGCTTATAAGGAAGGTGCAAGTTTGTTTACCTTGGAAAATTGGGAAGACCAAGTTTCGCAAGGGGAAGGCGAATCCTATGGGGCAGAATTTTTTGTTCAAAAGAAGAAGGGGCGTTTAACGGGATGGCTGGGTTACACTTTGTCTTGGTCAAACAGAAGATTTGATGATAGAAATATTGGAGAATGGTATCCTTATAAATTTGATCGCAGGCATGATGTATCGATAGTTGCAGTATATGAGCTTTATAAGGATTGTAACGTATCGGCCACATGGGTTTATGGAACAGGGAATGCGATTACCTTTGCAGAATCACGTATTCCTGTGTTGGATTTAGGTATTTTTGGTTATGATGTAGATCCAGTAGATATATACAAGTCCAGGAATAATAAGCGGATGGGAGCTTATCATCGTCTTGATGTGAATATTGACTTTATCAAACAAAAAAAGAAATACAAACGTATATGGTCAATAGGTGCATACAATGCCTACAGTCGAAAAAATCCATTTTTCTTAAATCTTGAAACGGACAGGGTGTTGCAAGATGATGGAAGTTCTAGGAGCGAAACGGTATTAAGACAGTATAGTCTTTTCCCAATTATTCCTTCAATTAGTTACAGATTCGAATTTTAGTTATGAAACAGATATTCTTTTTTATATCGATAGGTTTGGTTTTCTTTTTGGTCTCTTGTGAAGATATATTGGTTAAGACCTTGCCTTTGGAAGACTTTGATTATGAAGATCAAGTTACTTTTTCTGGCATTCTTGATCCTCATTTAGATTCTACCTATGTTCTTGTTTCTGCAAATCAAGCCATTACAGAATTGGAGAACAATTTTGTGCATCTTGAGAATGCAATGGTTGCATTATATTATGAGAACGAACTTATCGCGGAAGGCAAGGCCACCGATGATCTTATTTATACAATGGATCCGACGTCTGCTTTGCTGCCCGGAGATTACAGATTGGAAGTAGCTCATGTTAATTATGAAAATGTTGCAATAGCAAATACCATTATTCCTGAATCAGTACCATTGAAAAATATTCGTTTCGAAGAAGAAGTTGGTGTCTCAATAGAAACTACTGAAAGATTGGATGCAGTAAGATTAACCATTGAAGATCCACCCGGAGATAATTATTATCTTTTGAGCTTTGACAGATTTATTGATTCAGAAGATACATTGGTCCAAGGAGACGATACGCTTTTTTTTAACAACAGCATCTATTATGAACTATATACCAATGATGCATTGATTGTAAATGATTGGCAGTATGGTTTTATTTTCAATGATGAGGCATTTGACGGAAGGGACTATAATTTGGATATTCTCATTGAATTTTATGATGAAGATTATGACCTACAAGTCATTCTGGACAAATTTAAAATCAAGTGGACTACACTCTCAAAAGACAGATACGATTTTATTCTTTCGAATATTGCCTATCAAAATTCTCAGGATTTTGGTCCTTTTTCAGAGGAAGTCTCTATTCATAATAACGTTGAGAACGGATTGGGTATATTTGCCGGTCAGAACACCCAAATATACTTCATCGAATAGTGCAATCTTTTATACTTATTGGAGGATCACCAAGTACTGGAAGCTCTCTTCTCAGGCAAATCCTCAATCGACATTCAGAAATCAATTGCGCTCCTGAAACCCATCTCTTTTGTAAGCCAGAATTATATGAAAATTGGTCATCAAAGAAATTTCAAGTACAATCACTCAAGAGTAGAAGCATACACCCAAAACGTGGACTGGAAACTTCCGAGCTTCATGTCGATAATCGATTATTCAAATCATTGCTGAGAGAGTCCGAATCATTTCAGGAATTTGCCCAGATTTTTATAAAGAAATTTTATGCTGATAAAGATTGCAAGTATATAGCTGAAAAAACACCTTGCAATGCCAATTGTGCGAGCCAGTTTCTTTCTACATTCAATGATGCCCGATTCATACACATCGTTCGAAACCCTTATGATGCCATCGCATCACTGATTTTAAGAGGTTATGATCCGGTCTTTGCCACCATGCGTTATTTGTTCAATGCTTCTCATGGGCTGGAGGTGAAAAACCATGAAAATTATTTTCAGATTAAGTATGAGGATTTGGTTGGAAATCCAAAGGTGGAGTTGAAGAAATTATTTGCATTTCTCAGTCTGGAATTCGAAGAAAATGTACTCACTCCAACAAATACCGATAAAAACACGATCACCCAATTGGCCGGATGGAAATACGATGAAACCAAATCTATCGCCTCTGGTAGCATTGGTCGATTTGCAGAATTAGAAGAACAATTGGCTTTTAAAGTAAAGGTAGCTTGTATCAGCCTGGTATTAGATTTACCAAACAAATACACCTCCGTTTCTCAAATTTGTGAAGAGCTGGAGTATAGATTTATGCGTGTTAAATTTATCAAAGATTGGAGGAATCCACTTTGGTCGCACAGGCTAAAATCTTCTTTCAATGCTACTCCTTATCATTTTTTCAATTATCCCTTTCAATGGAAAAAATGACCCAACAACAAATCTTTCAGTTTTTCAAAAAACACTTACAGAACAAGTTTGCTGAGAGAGAATTGAACCATTTAGTGCGGATATATGGGGAAGATAAACCTATTCACACTGAAGAGCAGATACTGAATGATGTAACGAAATTACTTAATAACCAACCCATCCAATACGTTACTGGATTGAGTTATTTCTATAAATATAAATTCAAAGTAAACAGCCATGTCCTCATTCCAAGACCGGAGACGGAGGAGCTTGTTGATTGGATTATAAAAGATCACGCTAAGTATAATGTTTCCAAATCATTGATTGATATTGGTACGGGTAGTGGCATCATTCCCATTTGTATAAAAAAAGAAAACCCTTCTTGGCATGTGGATGCTTTGGATGTTAGCGAAGATGCATTGGCTGTCGCGGAAGAAAATGCAAAATTGCTGGAGGCCAAGGTTCAATTTTATGCCTCAGATTTCTTAAGTGAATCCATGCCAGGAATGTATGATATAATCGTGAGTAATCCTCCATATATTTCTATGAACGAGATGGATCGGATGGGGGAGTCTGTTGTGGCGCATGAGCCTCACATTGCTCTTTTTGCAGACGACCCTTTGATATTTTATAAGCGAATGATTGAGCAGGGCAAAAACCATCTCAATCCTGATGGACTCGTTTACTTAGAAATCAATGAATTCAGAAAAGATGAATTAGTAGAGCTGTATCAAAATTGTTTTGGAAAGCTCGAATTCAAAAAAGATCTGCAAGGAAAGTATCGGATGCTAAAACTTAGCCACCCGCTTTCTTGACATCTTTAATGCCCAAGCCGGTCAGATGAGCAACAATCTTGTCTCGTTGATCACCTTGAATAATAATTTCTCGATCTTTGACCGAACCTCCTACACCACATTTTGCTTTTAATTGTTTAGCAAGGTCTTTCATCCGGTCTTCGGAAATGTTCAATCCTCGTATGATGGAAGCGGTTTTCCCACCACGGTGTTTTTTCTCAAGATGTACTCGGCAGCTTAAGGTATTCCAATTCATTTGTTCTTCATTTTCTTCGGGCAGATTTGGTGCATTTTCAGGATTGCCCAATTTTTGAAAATCTTCCCAGCTGATGCTGGTTCCTTTTTTGTTATCTCCCATTTATTTTCGTTTCTTATTACTATCGTTTACCATACTTAAAATCAGCAGCGCAAAAGATTGTAATACTTCTGCTGAATTTCTCAAGATGACGACTCCCGTTTTCTTTTCTTTATCGAAACATACAAACGCTGAATGTGTTCCGGTCGTTCCACTGAAAGCATAGGTTTTTTCTCTCTTGGTTCTTTGTACAAAGTACCAAGGCGTATCAAAGTAAATTGATTTTTGCACCTTCATTGCTTTTCCTGGTTTTGAATTCTGATTCATTTGTTCTTTGACAAATTGAGTCAGGTCAAAAATATTCATGCTGAGTCCGATACTGGCTGCAAAACCATTGAAATTCCATGGACTTGTTTGTTTGCCTGTTTTCGCATATCCGGTGGCAAGCATGGTATCTTGATCAGAATGTTTCAAAGATTCATAGTTGAATTCATCTTCTACAATTTTGTGAAAATTTTTCTCAACTTTTTTCTCAAGGATCAATCCCAATAAGGCATAATTTAAATGACTGAAAAAGAATTTTCCATAAGAATCTTTGCTATAATAATTTTTATACTTATTCAATTCAGGAACAATGTATTCATCTTTATAATCCAAATAGGGATTGGATGCAGAGTTGGCTATTCTGCCAAAGAAAAATGGATCTTTTGGCAAACCCGATGTATGTTTGACTAAATCATTGACCGTGATATGTGCATATTCATTGTCAAGTTCCAAGAATTCTGTGATGGATATACCAAAGTTCGGAATAAGACTTTCAGCCAATTCGTAGCTAAATAATTTTGAAATGCTACCTAGCTGAAAACTTGACGAATCTGATTGATTATAATTTCCGAAAGGAAATATGTAGGTGCTGTCTCCATCAATGACAGATATCATCATACCGTCATTTTCTTGAAAATCAATTTCGGTATCGTAAAAACAGATCTTCTCAATTTCTTTCTTGAGGTTATCTATATTTTGAGCATGTATCATACCCAAGGGCAAGGCCCAAAAACACAATATTTGAATGAGGTTAAAGTTCATTTTTATGTGATGTAAAATTACTTCTTTCTTTTCATTACAACCGAAAAATCACCATTAACATTCCATTGAGAACATATTTGGTTGTATTCGGGTTTTAATTTGGATTTGACATTATCTTTGTACGCAATATGAACACATTCAAACTCAAGCATATAGCATTCATTGTTTTCGTTTTCAGCCTTGTTGGGACGATAGCATCTGCGCAAAAAAGCCAATTCACCGTATCGGGGCAGGGTGTAGATGCAGCATCCGGTCAAGGTGTTGATTATGCGACGGTCGTTTTGTTGAACAATAATGATGAGATGATTGAAGGTGCGAGCACAGAAAATGGAGGTCGATTTACTATGACGTCACCTGTGATGAATGTCAAATTGGAAGTGAGTTTTATTGGTTATGAAGCTGTGCTCATTGATGATATTCAGTTTACAGAAAGGAAAGCTGATTTGGGAGTCATTCAATTGGGTGCTGATGCAAAACAGTTGGATGAAGTCATCGTTCGAGCCGATAAATCTACTACCGAATTTAAATTGGACAAACGTGTTTTTAATGTCGGACAGGATTTGAGTAGTACAGGCGCAAGTGCACTCGAGGTACTCAATAATGTACCTTCTGTTAATGTCAATATTGAAGGCGAAGTTTCGTTACGTGGAAGTACCGGTGTTCAAATTTTGATTGATGGAAAGCCATCCGTTCTTGCAGATGATTCAAGCAATGCTTTGGGATCAATCACGGCTGAGATGATTGAAAAAGTTGAAGTGATCACCAATCCTTCCGCCAAATATGAAGCAGAAGGAACAGCTGGTATCATCAACATTGTATTACAAAAAAACGAAAAAGAAGGTATCAACGGATCGGTAAGTCTGAATGCAGGGATACCCCACAACCACAGCGTTGGTCTGAGTGTCAATCGACGGTCCAAAAAAGTAAATCTATTCTCGCAGTTTGGGGCAGGATACAGAGAGCTGCCGAGAGATAATGAACGATCCATTTTTGATGAAAGCGATCAGACAATTTTGTCTTCTGAAGGAGTGGAATATCGAAACGAAAATTTCTACAATTTCAATCTTGGAGCAGATTATTATTTTAATCCTTTATCTGTTTTGACCCTTTCGGGGAATATTGCTTACGAACTTGAAGACCAGCCTTCCGAGACATCTTTTTATATATTGGATATTGCAGAGTCCAACAGAGTGGATGAATGGAAGCGGGTAGAAGATACGGGTGCTGATAATTTAAAGTATCAATATGATCTATAATTCTCCAGAGAATTCGAAGACAACAAAGATCATAAATTGTTGGCGAGTGCTATTGGGAACTTCTTTGGC
>JAHDDD010000075.1:9891-13807 GCA_020629535.1 Saprospiraceae bacterium | reverse complement strand
ATTCCGGCTTTCTTTATTTGATCCGACTTGAATCTCTTGTTTAATCAAATGAATCTGCTGAAACCAAAGACAAACGAGGACTGATACATTGGCTGATTGAAAATCTTGGACCAGATGGTGTGTTGTATCTGGGGATTTTATTGATTTCAGTATTCATACTTTTTGCTATAAAACGATACAAAAACCCACTGAAGATTATTGAATATTCTCCTGCTAAAGACAGAAAAGGTGAGGCAAACATATTTCTGTGACCATTTACGAAAAACGGGTCTTTATACAGACCTGATGAAGCAAAAGAATGGAAATTTTCAACGTAACCCCAAACTACATTGAAAGCAAAGCAACAACTGCCAGCATTATATTTCAATTTTTTGTTGTTTAATTAGTAGGCACTTTTGAAAACGACTGTTGAAAATATAGATCTGGCATCTCTACCGGATGAAGAGTTACTTGAGTTCCTCGATGGGCCTCAACAAGAACGTGTATTCAGTATCTTGTATGATCGCTATGTTCAAAAAATATATTTCAAAGCGATCAGTTTGGTAAAGAATAGTGCTGAAGCGAAAGATCTGAGCCATGATATTTTCATCAAGATCTTTACAAAGATTAAACAGTATAAAGGGAACTCCAGGTTATCATTATGGATCCATTCAATTTCCGTAAACACCTGCATAAATTATCTCAACAAAAAGAAGAAATTCATATTCACTGAGATCGACGATCAGGAATCTGAGTTGAGTGAAGATCCTTTTTACGATAGAGAATTAAAGATCATCAGTGAGCTCAAAGCTCAACATCTTAAAACCATTTTGGAGAGCCTTAATGAAGAAGAAAAGCTGTTGATGATCATGAAATATACAGACGGCCTTTCAATCAAAGAGATGGAAGAAATACTTGGTTTAAGTTCAAGTGCTGTCAAGATGCGACTACTACGTACCAGAGAAAAAATTGCAGCTTTGTATGAAGAAAAATTTGGTAAATATGATGACCTTTGAGTAAATGGATTCCAATCAAATAGATAGTAAATACACACAAAATTTTGAGGAGCTTTTGAAGCAGGCCGAAGCTGATCCTGCATTGAAGAAAGAAGTATTTTCTACTATGGAAAGAATTCAAAGGTTTGCAGAGGTACTCGATCTGTTTACTGTTAAATTTCTAGAATCTGAAGCCACATTGTTTGGGCATATTCTCAAATCAGATAAATAATAGCTGAAAAATTTGGTGACCACATTCCAATTCCTTGTCACTAATAAGAATCTCACAAGACATACTTTACGTTGTTTTGTTTTTGGTTTTGATTCAAAGCGAATAAACAACCAAGTAAAATTCCTTTACTCCTTCCGTTTTTTTGGGAGTGCAATTATATTGTACTCCTTTCTTTTTTTAATTTCAGATTTAGATTACCTCCAACCAAAGAAACATGGATAAACTTAGTACCTGGTCCGAAGTTTTTATTGACTTATTGTACACTTTCTGGAATGAGATCACAAAAATGCTTCCTTCCCTTTTGGGAGCTATTTTAATTTTTCTGATCGGCTGGCTCTTTGCTCGGCTTGTCTCCAAAGGCATTGGTAAATTATTGGAATACCTTAAATTCAATGATCTTGCAGAAAGGGTCAACACTGGAAAACTTCTTACCAGCGCCAATATCTCTGCCAAGCCAAGTGCATTGATATCAAAATTCATATACTACATTATCATGCTTCTTGTCATCATTACAGCATCAGATACTCTTGGCTGGAGTTCTGTATCTGAAGTGATCAAAGATCTGGTTGGCTTCTTACCAAACTTACTCGCGGCAATAGTCATATTTATCATTGGTGTTTATATTGCCTCCACTGTCCGTGATTTTATCATTGGAGCTACGGCAACTGTCGGTTCGGGATCTGGAAAAATCATTGGTTCATTTATTTTCTATTTGCTGATAATCATGGTTTCATTAACGGCTCTTGATCAGGCAGGTATGGATACGACGATCATCAGTAATAATATGATACTTATCCTTTCAGCCATTTTATTGACGGCATCCATCTCTTATGGTTTAGCGTCTAGAGATGTGCTGTCAAATATACTGGCAGGCTATGTTGGGAGAGAAACATATAGGCCCGGTCTTCGCATTGAAGTGAATGGTATTAAAGGTGTTATTGTTGAAACGGGAAGTATTGGTGTCACGATAAAAGATGACTTAGGAAATAAGGTCATCATACCTTCTTCTATCTTGCTTAATTCTACTGTAAAAATTCACGATTCGCCTGTATGAGTTTAAGTCCATTTCATCTCGCTATTCCGGTCAATGATCTTGCGACCGCAAGAAAATTTTACAATGAAGTCATGGGATTTTCTGAAGGCAGAAGTGATACCCAATGGGTTGATTTTAACATGTATGGCCATCAATTGGTCATTCATGAAAACAAGGAAATGAAGGTCGAAGATCATAGCAATCCGGTCGATGGTCATGACGTACCAATACCCCACTTTGGGATTGTCCTAGCTTGGAATGATTGGGAAAACCTCGCAGAGCGATTGAAGAATAAAGGTATTAGATTTATCATTGAACCGCATGTAAGATTCCAAGGCCAAGTGGGAGAACAAGCCACTTTATTCTTTCAAGATCCAGCAGGAAATGCATTAGAATTTAAGGCGTTTAAAGATATGAGTCAACTGTTTGCCAAGTAGAGTTATTCGGAATCTCGTTTGAGTAAGGTAAAGCTAAATTCTGTACCTACTCCATGTTCTGACCTAACAGAAATTTCCCCATTGTGCATTTCAACTATTTTCTTGCATTGAGCAAGTCCAATTCCGGTCCCTTCAAATTCACTGGCCTTACTGGCTCTGTTGAAAATATTGAAAATACCATTTAGATATTTTTCTTCAATTCCTACACCATTGTCTTTAACTGTAAATCTATAATGCGTCAAATCAACTTCACAAAATATATCAATGACTGGATCAACATTCGGTTTTCTGAATTTAACCGCATTGACAATCAGGTTTTGTATCAAAAGTCGTATCAGTGTTTCGTTGCCAGAGATGGTGGGCATTGAACCAATGTTAAAGCTTGCACTCTTTTGCTCTATCAATGATTTGATATCAAGTAAAATATTGCCTATTAGTTCTTCAACATCAAATTGAACCTGTTCTCCTTTAGTCCCAAGGGTAGCATATTCCAATAAATTACTAATGAGTAAGTTCATTCTTTCTGCTGAATCTTTTATGAACCCAAGGTACTTTATTGCTTTTTCATCCAGTCCGACTGGATATTTATCTGTGATGAGTTTGCTAAAATTGCCAATGGTTCTGACAGGTTCTTTAAGATCATGTGAGGCAATGTAAACGAAATGTTCAAGTTCCTGGTTCTTTTCTTTGAGAAGTTTGAGCTGATATTCTGACTTCAATTTCTCCTCAAGCTCTTTTTGGGAGAAAAGAATTTCCTCATGCATGTGCAAGAGCCCATACAATACATGTCTTTGCATCTCATCTTCCACCTTCAAAACTTCAGATTCTGTCAGATTACACTGACCTCCTCCAATATCTAGTAAATGGTCGAAGACAATTTGTAAGAAATCATTGTTGTTGTTGTTCTTTTGATTCATCTGAGACAAAGCTGATACAGTCTTCTAAGCATTTGGATACAATATATCTATTTTCTCCAAATCCATGCATGGCAAATCTTGCAGCGGTATTTAGTATAAGATTATCTCCTGTAAATATTGCCATCCTGTTTAGATAATCTGCACTTTCTACTAATTTTTGATGTAGTAATTTTCTGTGTCTGATTGGTGGTCTTTCAGATTTGGTAAGGTCTACCAATAAATTGTAGGTCCCAAATTTTTCTTTCATTCTATCTAGGCCATTAAAGAACAATTCAATGGTGTACAGAGAATGTATTGGGATTTCGTTGTACATAACAATTCTT
>JAHDDD010000075.1:0-9881 GCA_020629535.1 Saprospiraceae bacterium | reverse complement strand
ACAAACAAGCGTGACTTAATGGCGCTAAGTTCTTCGGCCGAAATATTTTCTTCTGTGTAGATTTTTCGATCTACATGAAGGTACAAACAAGGGACAAGAAGTTTCATACTTTCGCAAAATGTTGTTGATGTTTGAACATCAAATGAACTACAAATACTTAACTATATGCAAGTTACATATAATTAGGTTTTCTAATGAATACAATTTGCTATTGGAAGTTTAAGAGTTTTATACAGGCATTGAAAGCATGAATAATGAGTATCATATTGGTCATATAAAACATCAAAATCATACCACTTGTGTTCATATGTAAAATGGCTTACATTTGGTATGAAGTTTGGACAGTAATATGAGACGATATCAACTTCCTCGCTCAAACCTGTTATTCTAATACCTTATTCCGACTAAGTCGGCTGAATGAATAAACCGATTGAGATGATCAACACCTTTGCTTTCAGAAGTAGTGTCTATTGCCTATTTCAAGTTACACTTCTTTCCTTGGTTTGCCTTTCTTGCAACAATGAAGACCAATCTAGCATCAATGCGTTGGATGTGAAACTGGATCTTGAACATACTATCAATGATAAAACGATCAACTCTTCTACTCAATCATTAAACAGATATTCTTCCACACTTCGAAATCTCAAGAAAGCATATTTTGATTATAGTTCTCAAGAAAAAAATCTGAGTGTCAAACTCACAGATGAAGCCGATCAATTTCTTGAAATTCGAAATGTAGATATTGGATTCGTAGTACCCTTACTACCCTATTCAGGTGTCAATGATTCTAAATTTGATATTGCAAATGTGATCCTTGCCGAATATTCTAGAAATGGAATATCTATACCAATTCAAAAATCAAATCAGAGTTTTGCCACCATTGATCATTCGCCAAATCTATTCAATGACAAAGGTGAGTATGTTTTTGAAGGAGGCGAGTACAAACCCAATCCAGGTGTTCTTCCAAAGAGAATTAATCTAGTGAACAATTGCCTTCGTCCGAGACTTTGGGAGCTTGGCGCCAATGATGCCGTTGGAGAAATGTATCACGCATGGGTAGAATTGGATGAATCAACGTATTATCAAATGCTCGCTGATCAAAGCGGATTATCGATTAACTCAATTCCTAAGGATTTTGATAATCCTGTTTACTTTGACAATGTAAGATTAGATCTTGGTTTGCTGTGCGCACCCAAGAAAGATGTGGGTATCTACCCTGTGAGTTATAACTCAGATAAGGAATTAGGAAGTTATTCAAGCCAGGATAGTCGTAGGAAAGTGCAAAGAAAATTTTACAACATCAAGAGAGGTGACATTCAGCTCGAAGCGAGATATCAATCAGAGCTCAAAGATGGAGATAAATTTTCTATGTTTACATTTGAAGAACCTGGCATATACAACCCTCAGGTTAGAAATGAACTCACATTTGAAAGAAAATGGGCGACCGCTGAGATTTCATTTGTGGAGCCAAAAACCTATTATTCTAAAACCCAAGAATTTTTACCAAGTGAATATCTTCAGATCACTCTTTTTGATGAAGGTAGAAACCAGTCTATGGTTATTGGTAATATTCCAATGGCCTTGTTGAGTTTTAAGAATGATTTTGTTATCCCCTCTTTTGGAGTTGGTGTTTTAATGGCATCAGAATTGATCGAAAGAAGATTGCTCCGAAAAGAAAAAGGTCCAAGACCTTCATTTGCTTATCTGACCGAATTTCGTGAAAACGATCATTACATTCAAAACAACCATGCTGTTGGATTGGAACAAATCTTTCTTAGACCGATACAAAAAGAAGATGGAGTCTATCTTCGATGCACTGTCGTATCGTATGAAAGAATCACTGACCTACTGGAATTTGAAATTTTGATTCCTGAATTGGAACAGACATTTTTGAGCAATAATGAATCTTACAGTCCACCTATTTTTGAAACTTACCAGGACGATAATACTTTATAAGCAGCTTCCATTTATAACATTATCAATATCCTGTCATGAAAAAAAGAACGAAAAGAATCCTTCTCTCCTTGCCTGTACTTTTGATTCTGCTTTTGGTTTTTGGTTATAATATGGCCGTAAAGATGAAAGGCCAAGACAACATCAATGTAGGTTTAGGCCTGGTTAAACAAAGATTAGGAATGGATGTCGCTCTTGAAAATGAAATGGTGGAAACAGTGACACACAAATCGTATTCTAAAGAAGTTGTACTCGATGAAAGCATTAAAGGGTTTGAAGAGATTGGTGCTTCTTTGGGTGATTTAGCTCGTGGTAATAATGCCATCATCTTGAGAGGTATGGCAACATTTGATGCTAATGGCGATGGACTTCAAGACATTTACTTTGCCCACAGTGGTCGTCCCGTTGCTCGACCCTCTGATGAAAACCATGTACTAAAAATGGATGCACGGGTGAAAGCAAAACCCAACACATTGTTTTTAAATCAAGGAAATGATGCAACTGGGAATCCGGTCTACAAAAGTGTACAAGAATTATTAAAAAATAAGAAAGCCCAAAAATATACACGCGAAGAGTTACTGATTGAAAATAAATATGAACCAAGAGAAAGCATTGAAGACAATCCATACAGTGAAGGCAGAATCAGTTATGGTGTAATGACTGCTGATTTTAATGGAGACAGCATGGTTGATATTCTTGTTTTGAATTTTCATTATGGAATGCCTTTCGCTAGCCCAGGTCACGGTATGCGCATATATCCGGGAGCCAATCACCTTGGAAGAGCAGACAATAAGGACTTATCTTTCATTGAAGCATTGGCACCAGAATTCCTGAAGGGCGATTTGGTCGATGGTTCTAAAAATTCTCATCGAGGAGAAGGAGAAGGTCAAAACACTTTGTTCTTAAACAGAGGCGACAAAGATGGTGATGGAATTCCAGAATGGGAAAACGTCACTGAAGCCGCAGGAATTACCACCAATTATGCTTCCGCTTGCGGCACCGTAGCAGACATTGACAGAGATGGAGACCTTGATTTTTTTGTTGGCAATTTTGTCGACCCTGATTTTTGGGGCTTCGGAATGGACAAATTTCCAGGCAATCCCAACACGCTATTTATTAATCAATTATCAGAAACCGGTGAATTTAAATTTGTTGAAGCTGCCGAAAAATTTGGTGTTACTGGTTCTTGCGAATCTAATAAAATTGACTGCAGTCTTCCTCTACCAAACGGAACCATTGACAATGAACCTGCTGATTACAATTACAATGGAGCAAGTATAGGTCAAAATGCCAACCATGCATGGGCCGCTATGTTCACTGATTTAAATCGAGACGGATATCCAGATCTGTTGGTAGGTAACGACATACCCAACAAGATAGAGGCCTATATGAATATTGATGGTGAAAAATTCGAACCTGTTCCTGAAATGTCTGATCCAAAATATATTGGATGCTGGATGGGGATTGGATTTGCTGACCTAAATGAAGATGGCAATGACGAAGTTTTGGTAACGAATTGTGGTTCTAACGTATACTCTGTCCGTAATACCTCATTGATGATGGAAGATCGAGAAGAACTGAATATGACTGCCATCGTTCAAATAAATGGACTAGAAGAAAAAGCAAGTGTCAATCATATGATGCTTCAATTCAATGAAAATGGAGTGAAAGATATTTCTGATGAAGTCGAAGTGCAATACAATGATTTCACAGCCCCTGATATCACTCATAAATTTAATGTTCATCCTGATGCACATCATCTTTATGATAAAAAAAGATATGACAAGACAATCAATGGTCTTGAGTTTTCATGGTGCCCTAGTCTTTTTGATATTGAAAATGATGGAGATCTTGATCTTTATCTCGTTGGTGCATTGAATCGAGGCAATGACAACTTCATCGGTGATTGGTCAGGTGGGGTTGGTCGAATGTTAGAGAACAATTCTACGAAGTCGAAAATCAGTTTCACTGACAAGACTTACGAGTATCAATTATTCAATATTGATGAGTTGGACTATTCATCCTACCCTGCTAAAAAACCATCACCCGGTACTGGTTGGCATAAAGAGAATTATGTTCACTTCACAGACCGGGATGCCTATTCTGGTGTAGGGATGTTGGTAAGTCAGGCGAGCGAGATAAAAGATATTTTCAGAATGCACGAAGCGGCGCACTTAAGTATTGCAACAGATCTGAATGGTGATGGCAATATTGATATCATCGTTCCAAATGGTGGTGGATATAGTTCTGTCAGCAAAGACGCAAGGAATCTTAAAGTGGATTTGATGGGAAAGGCATTTGCAGTACCTCCACCCAATAAGGTGCTGAAAGCGCCAACCAACTTTCAGGAAGGAGAAACTTTTGTGTACATCAATAAAAATTCAAATGAAAACAAATGGGTGAAAATCATTCTTGAGAATGACAATTCATTGAATAAATATGGCATTGGAGCGCGGGTGATCATTAATGGCAAAATTCATAGAAATATCATTCTCGGAGGAAGAAATGTTTCAATGAATCATGATGTATTGCATGTTGGACTAGGAGAAGAGGAGTTGAAAACGGTGGAAATATATTGGCCGGACGGAGATCAAAATCCTCAAAAATTTGACATACAAACTGATGTAAATAAGAAAACGATTATCCTAAATCGATCTAAAAATACGATAAGAAAATTCACAGGAGTATAAATTATAATAATGCTCATTACCCTTTTAAAGGTGGCTTCTTCACTGAAGCTGCCTTTTTTGTTTTACTAAAATCGTATCCGATTTCTTGACTTTAAGGAACCCAAGATTTTCAATTTTCGTTTTAATTATAAAGGTTGCAAAAAGATTGAAATAAAGATTTCAAACTCCACCTTGAACATTATTCATCAATAATATTTATGATGAGCTCTGCTGGTTTCATTTTGGATTCAATAAACAGACAAAAACAAAATCTTCGGTTAAAAACCAAAAGAACCGATGTTTTTAGAAGGTCAAATATTGTCAACAAAATCAAAGATAGAAGGGTCTTCAATGCTGAAAAATTTAAGACAAAGAACTCTCTTTACAGAAAGAAAGTTGACAATATGATAAAAGAGAGATCACGCAAACACTGGTTATACATATACTTCCTTCTTGGAGTTTTTTTAACGGTTTGCATATATATGATCTCCGTGCTGATCAATATCTGATTTAATTGGAATTAGATTCGATGGAATCGAATCTTAAAGAATCTAGGGCGGCTGAAGAAATTCAGTCGCCTTTTTTAGTGATTATAGTTGTTCAAATCAATTCTTTGATCTGACGGTGGTGGCGTTGAACATGGAGTTCGAAAAACTGGAGCATTTGCCCAAGATTGATTCTTCCCAATATTGGGTGTTTGTAAAGCGCTTTGTTGAACATTTCTTCAGGTGTAGACTCCAAAAACTTTTGCAAGTCTTTTCTTGAATCTTTCCACTGGCTCATAAGTTTGTTGTATTCCAGACCATCTAGATCTGGATTAAGCGCCTTGGCATCCGGTCCTTTGATCGGTTTTGGATTGTTGTACCTTCTCTTGAGCATCCACATAGCAACAGATTGTTTCAGTCCAGTATTTTTACTTGTTTCTTCTTGTTGTTCTCTTTTATAGTTTAAGTATCGAAGTGACAATGATTCTGATGCCCTCAAATGTTCGAGAACTTGAAGTACACTCCACTTGCTTTCTGATGGTCTGAAAGTTTGTTTTTCAATGGGGAGATTTTTGAGTTCAATATCTAGAGATGCGAGTTGTGCATTGAGGGATTGCAATTTTGCTAATGCTTTTTGTTTTGTCATTGTCATTGTTCGAAATGAATAAATGGGGTTATTTGAGCATTCTTTTTTTCTGCTTTTTCAAAAATTTAGATGCGCCTGATCCGAGCTCCATTGCAAAACTGAAACTTGAAAAAATATACCAATCTCGATCAATAGAATCGCCCCTTTGAGTACCTGCGTATGGGTCCGAACCGGTAGTCGTAATTATTTCTCCGGGATCAATATCCATCCCCTCTTCAATTCTGTTGGCCAATGCTGTGGTCAATTCTCCTTGAAGGGGTAATTGCAGGGTTCTGTCAAGATAAACCTGACTAACATCATCTAGATAATCTGTCAAGGTAGCACGAGGTGCAAATTCCAGACCCATTGAATAGATGTCACTTAGTTTAAAACTTGCACCAAAACCAAAAGGAAAACTAAATTGCCAAAGTTTGTATGGCGTTTTGTAAATACCAGGTGCTCCCTGCCCTTCTGTACCCAATGGTTGTAAATCATGCCACTCTCCCATGTAAAATGTTCTTGGATTAAAGTGAAAAAGATTGACACCTCCTAGCAAGTAAACGTCGATTCCAAACTTGTCGAATCCTTTGACAAGGGTGATCAAACTCACTTCAAAACCAGCGCCTATTTCATACAAATTTGACTCGAAAGAAAGGTTTCTTCTTCTACGCCATTGGTCAGCAGAATTGGCATCATCTCCTGAGATCTTGCCTCTGGTAAATTTGGAATAATAACTTATGATTTCATTGACCTTGAGCGTATACGCGACACCGGCTGCAACATGGCCTTTTGAGTAAGAGAATATACTTTCATATGGAGCAAGATCACCCATATAGTGGGTCATACCGGGGATCATACGAACATTGTATTGCCCAAAAGAAGTAAGGGCAAATATCATCAACATCCCCATAAATATACATTGCCTGGGCATCCCCATCTCAGGTCTCATTCGGTGTAGAAAATCAATTGGAAAGATAAAAACTTTAACTCCCCTAAGACATATTCTGCAATGTTTTCAGCGCATTTTCGTCGTAAACATATGTTAAAATGCCTTTTTTAACATCATTGTTATGAATCAACTCCTCGTGAAATGGGATTCTAAATGATTGACCCTGAGTATCCTCCACTAAAAGTAGGATTTGTTCAGGGTGTTCTTCAACAGCTGTAACATTGCCAAAAAAGGTACCTTCAACGGAATGCAATGCTGTATTTATGATGTGTGAAAATTTAGAATCAGGCGTGTGTCTCTGAACATTTGTCATGAAGGCTTCTGAGTTTGAAATTCTTCTTGCCTCCTCTGGTGAGTTTATAAAATCAAGTTGAACTATAAATGGAATTTTCTGACTATCAATGGACCGGATTTGAAAAGGAACTTTGCTGCCATTGACATTCACAAAAAGGAATTGACCTTCGAGCTCGGTTAATGAATCCTCCATTGACTTCAAAGGAAAAAACTTGAGTCTTCCCTTATTTTGAGAAGTACCTCCAAGTCTGCCAACATGGGTTAATTTAATAATAGTTGACAATGGTTTGTCTTAATGAATAACCTTGTTCCGTTCTTTCTTCCCAAGGAATTGTTGGATCTTTTTGTGAATCATAGATTTGTTGCTCTCTTTTTATTAGACCAACACCTTCTGCATAGTATTCAATGGAATATCGTTTTTCAATATTGTTTTCGCTATCAGCCTGTTGGACTTTTATGACGTTTGTAAACATAATGCCATTGATCATCATTTCATCGATTTCTTCCAGATATTTGTACTCCCAATTCTTATAGACTTTAATAGGATCACCTGCAACAAAAACATCAATCAATTCATCAAATAAATTGCCATTCCAAGTTGAACCCATAATGGGTGGAAAGGTCAATTTTACGAAATTAAGATTCTCTTCTACCCTTTGCAATGAGTTTGCTTCTCTTCTCAAAACCCATAAATCAGAAACCACGAATTGATCTGTTGGATCGTTCTTTCTACTTATTTCCAAATGGTAGGAAGTATCTCCCTCAACATCTATAAAAGATCCTATGATATTTTCTCTCAAAAATGTCATGCTGCTATCCACTCTGAGTCCGTCATTATCATAAATGATGGAATCCATTCTATATTCCCATGTAGAAATCGAGTCTATAGGGTAAAAAGAATGTCTGAGATCTGTCTCCCCAGCAGGAATGGTCTCATTCTCACAACTTATAAGAGTCATTAAAACAAAAAGGGATAACAAACTGATAAACAGATTCCTAAACATTACAATAATATTTAATGTAAAAGTAAATAAATTTTATAGATTTTAGTATCCTGAGTCTATAATTCCACCTCCTAAGACATCATCATTTTCATAAAATACGGCTGATTGTCCGGGAGCGATGCCTCTGACATTGGCTGAAAATTCTACATAGACTTTGTCGTCTCTCAAGTTGGTGGTGCCTAGGGTGCCTCTATCATTGTACCTAACCATGGTTACAACTTCCATATCATTTGGAATATTGTCATATTTCATTGAATTAATGTCGCGTACCAGCACTCCATTTTTCATTAAATCTCCATCTTCACCGAGCGTTACGGTATTATCATATGGATTGATCTTGGTCACATACATGGGCTTACCAAAAGCCTGACCCAATCCTTTCCTTTGTCCAATGGTGAAAAACGGATAGCCTATATGTGTTCCAATTTCATCTCCTTGAACATTCAGGAATTTGCCACCACTGACTTTTTGTTCGAGTCCTGGCATTCTTCTTTTGAGGAATGAACGATAATCATTGTCAGGAACGAAACAGATCTCATAGCTTTCTGGCTTTAATGACAAGCTTTCATGTCCCCAATCAATGGCCATTTTCTTTATTTCTTCTTTGGTATATTCAGCAAGTGGAAACATGGTACGTGCAAGACATTCCTGAGAAAGCCCCCACAAAACGTATGATTGATCTTTGCGAGGATCGAGGCCTTTTGACACATAGTACCTACCCTCTTTTTGATTTACTTTCGCATAGTGACCAGTAGCAATAAATTCGCAATCCATAGCATCTGCTCTTTTTAATAGTGCTGACCATTTGATATGTGTATTACACAAAATACATGGATTGGGTGTGCGACCGGCTACATATTCATCCACAAAATTATCGATGACATAGTCTCCAAATTCTTCTCTTATGTCTACTATGAAATGTGAGAATCCCATATCGACTGCAATATGACGAGCATCATTGATAGAATCAAGGCTGCAACAACCCGTCTCCTTGCCACTTGATCCAGAAGAAGCATAGTCCCAGGTCTTCATGGTGATACCTACCACCTGATACCCTTCTTCATGCAACATCATAGCAGTGACAGTGCTGTCTATGCCTCCACTCATTGCCACCAAAACCCTTCCTTTTTTGCTCATTTCTCGATCAATAAAATTTTCACAAAAGTAACGCTAGTTTTACTAATTGTAAATGATCAAGCAGGTGATTTAGTTTTGATCCTAAATAAAAAAAGCCCAATTCATAACGAATTGAGCTTAACCAACTTTTCACTTAGTCTTTATTTCATCAAGGTAATATTCCCTGTTTTTGTAAAATCTTCACCATCAGGACAAGTTACTGCCACGCAATAACCATATACATCAGGAGTTAATTCAGTGCCTTCGTATACACCATCCCATCCTTCTATATTTTGGGTTCCTGAGTCGAAAACCATTTCGCCCCAGCGATCAAAAACATAGAGTCTTATTTCTGCATCCACATTGGTGTAAACTTCAAACATATCATTCATACCGTCTCCATTTGGTGTAAACATGTTTGGCACATGGATGTTATCTTCCTGACATGGTAAATTTGTAACAACACAATTGAAAGACACAACAGTTACACAACCTTCTGGAGAAGTGATGGTAACGTCAATTTGTTCTTCTCCTTCAGCCGATGGTGTAATAATTACATTGGGACTGAAGGGATCATCAATGTCTCCCGAAGGCGACCATTCATATGTATAACCATCAAGGACCGGACTCACCGATACTTCTTTTGATTGACCTAAAAACAAGGGATTAGGATCGGCATTGATAGTAAAGTTAACCTCCTCAATAACAGTTACCTCAAACGAAGCAGTTGCGTCACATCCATCAGCATTGGTAGCTGTAACAATATATGTTGTTGTACCTGCAGGA
>JAHDDD010000074.1 GCA_020629535.1 Saprospiraceae bacterium | reverse complement strand
ATTTTCTTTATAAAGTCATTTTCTTCAATGCCAAAATAACGACATTTTGAATATTTAACGTTCAAAACTCTGTTTAGTGTCTCTGTGGGCTAAAATTTCTTGTTTCATTAGACCAAGGCGACTTGAGTATCGATAGAATACCTTCCTTTTTCATTCAAAAATAATTTGCCCAAAGGATTGACAGGATCATGTTCGAAGATGAGCAGGCTCTTTTCGAAGCTCAATACATGGTCGTAAAATGATTTTTTCTCTTGCAATGTTTTCAATGGTCTCAGATCGTAAGCCATAACATATGGCATTCTTACGTGGTAGGCTGAAGGGAGAAGATCAGCGCAAAAGAAAGCCCGAGTGCCATCTTCAAGACAAATTTCAGGAACCATCATAGCTTCGGTATGACCAAAATAGAATCTGATCTTGATGCCTGGCAGCCATTCATAATCCTGTACCATTGGAATGAAATTGAGTATAGATCGATCTCTGAGAGGCACAAAATTTTCTTTGAGAAATGAGGCCTTTTCTCTTGGGTTGGGTGTGTAGGCCCAATTGAAATGCGACTCTGTGCTCCAATACGTGGCATTCGGAAAGGTGGGCACAATTTCGTTTGCTTCATTCATCATCAATGCTCCACCGCAATGGTCGAAATGTAAATGTGTAAGAAAGACATCAGTGATCTCTGCGGGATCTATGGTTCCACTGGCGATGCTTTCGTGTATGTCTCCATCATGAGGTTCGAAATGGGAGCGAAATTTTTCATTCTGTTTTCTTCCCATGCCACAGTCAAAGAGAATTTTTCTTTCTCCGGTTTCCACCAGAATATTTCGGGTAGCCCAGGTGCACATATTGTTATCATCAGGTGGATTCAATTTTGACCACATTGATTTTGGGACTACACCAAACATGGCTCCGCCATCGAGTTTGAATTTTCCTGCTTCTACGATCGATATTTTCATCAGAATCCGATGCTTTTGTTTTTTTGTGTCAATGATTTTTTGAGCGCAATCATTTCGATCAATGTGGCTGCGGCTTCATGACCTTTGTTGCCATGTTTACCACCTGCTCGATCTTTGGCTTGCTCCATATCATTGGGTGTCAGTACTCCGAAGATACAAGGCTTATTGCTAACCAAAGAAAGTTGGGTGAGCCCTGTTGCAACGGCGTGAGAAATGTATTCATTGTGTGTAGTTTCTCCTTTGATGACACAACCCAAACAAATGACTCCGTCGAAGCTGTCGCTTTGAAGCAACATTTTTGCCCCTGCCGGTAATTCAAATGATCCGGGTACGTGAACCACCTTGATATTATCATCATTGATGCCGGCTTTGGTCAGTGTTTCTTTACTGGCAGAGAGTAAGGCTTCGGTTATTTCAGGGTTCCATTTTGAAACCACAATACCGACCTTGAAATTCTCCGTACCTTCCGCATCAGGGAGTTTGATATCTGATAAATTTGTTTTTTTAGACATAGTGGGATTTATGGATGTTGAAAAGTAAATTTGGTAAAATAGAATCAACACCCGAAATTATCAAATGTTGCCAATAATACATCGAAGATGAAGGATGTCAATAAAGGCTTAATTATAGGGGTAGGATTTCAAAAGACAGGCACCTCCAGTCTTAGAGAAGCATTAAAAATTCTAGATTATCGAGTACGGGATACAACCAACCGAGCTCTCGTTCCTATTCTGCAAGGCAACTTTGACAGAATTCTCCAAATGTTGAAGGACTATGATGCTGTTGAAGATACTCCTTGGTACATTATTTATAAAGAACTCGATCGGCTGATTCCAAATTCAAAATTTATATTGACCATAAGAGATGAGGAGAGTTGGTATAAAAGTGTCTCTAGGCATATTGGAGATTTAAAATCTGCGAACCACGAGTACATTTATGGAAGAGGAAAAGCATTGCCAAAAGATGATAAGAAACACACCATTGAAGTGTATCGAAAACACAATAATGAAGTCATCGAATATTTTAAAAACCGACCCAAAGATTTATTGATTTTGGATTTCACCCAAGGTGACAATTGGGAAAAACTTTGTCCGTTTTTGGATAGAGAAATTCCTAACAGGCCGTTTCCTCATTACAATAAATATTCACAAAGTAAGCGTGCACAAATGAGTAGCCTTAAGCTATTGAGAAAAAGAGTAAAATATCATTTAGGAATGAAGTATTTGCTTATGATGGGCTTGTGGAAGGATCGAGATTAAAGAACCAGTTTTTTGAATTAGAGGTTCTTTGGTGTGTCTTCCTCAAAATGTATAAGTCAATTAAATACGAAATGTCCTGAAACAAGAAAGCCAACGCAAATTCAAAATCACGTTGGCTGGCTGATTAAATAAGGTATTTATCTTCTACTGAACTTGAGCTAGATATCTGTCAATGTCTGAGCCCTGAGAAGAGTTAGGGTATTTTTCTTTTATTTTTCTAAACGCATCTGCGGCAGCAGAGTTGTTTCCTTGTCTTTGTTGTAGTGTGCCTAATTTCATCAGGTAATAAGGAGTGAGAAATTCGTTATCTCCCGAACTAGCTGCTTTTTTGTATAGGCTCACTGCTTTGTCAAGATCACCTGTTTCCGAATAAGCATCACCCAGAGCTCCATGTTTCATGATTGGGGTGATGGTACCTGAAGGTGAAAAACTTTCAAGATATGAAATGGCGTCTTCGAATCTACCCAAATTTAGATAGCTAATACCTGCATAATATTTGGCTACATTAGCAGTCTTTGTACCTGAATAGTTGTCAATGATATCAAGAAAGCCTTCGAATGCTCCACCAGGATTTTCAAGTGCCAATGCAAATGAATCTTTTGCAAATTGATTTTCTGCCATATAGATGGCTGCGGCGGCTTGTTTTTCCTTTGGTGCTTGGATCATATATTTCCAAACGAGGTATCCACCCACCAATAATAGCAGACCAGCTACGACTCCGATGACCAACATTTTATTACGCTCAATAAAGTCTTGTCCGGTTTCTTTTACTTCAACTATATCAACGAGTAATTCTTCGTTTTCTTTCTTAGTTTGTTTTCTCCTTCTTTTCGCCATAATATTCTATTCTAGAAAATTTGCGCAAAAATAATCAAATTTTTGAAAAGGCCTACATCGCCTACGTCAATCGTTCGAAGAAATAGTATTTATATGCTAGTACTAACGTTCAAGCAAATTGATGGGTTGGCAATTACTTCAATTCTCGAACTTCAACACCATTTTTCATAAAATCATCAGACAGATAATCTATGTTTTCTACTGTGACTTCACCATTGATAGTGAGCTCGAGAGTTTCAAAATTCTTAAGTCTCCAAGTGCCATGGACAGCATCTTCAAATATATTTCCATCTGGATCCAGATTTCTTGAAATGAGCGTGAATGTATAGTCGGCATTAAAGATCCTGCGATGACCCAACCAATCATCTTCTAGATTTGGATTTTTATTCCACCTTCGTTTGGTTTTTGAATAGGCCCAATTTTGAATAAAGTAATCACCTATCAATTTTTCTTTGGTGGCTGATTTTTTCTTATCTCTAATGGCATTGATTGCTTTTTCAGAAACAAGTACACCATTTTCAAAAGATTGGATAAGCTCACCCATGCCTTCTGTATAATGATTTGTCAATTCCCATTCTCCATGCTTTCGACCGTCTTTGTAGCTTCCTCTCGCTTGATTAAAACCATTCACCTTAAAATAAGTCCATTTGCCTTCAGGAATGATCAGTTTTGCAATGGTGGATGAGGGTTCATAAGTGTCATAATCATATCGGGTAACGGTATCTCCATGCGTTATTTGTGACAGCTTTACAAGTCCTTGCCTGATCATCCTTATTGACTTTAGGTCTTCATCAGTTTTTGGCTCATTGAATTCTGCATAATAATATAAAGAATCGTTGTACCGATAGTATTCCTCCATTTTCACACCATGATTATCTTTTCGATACCAGTGGAGGATATTGCCTTCATATCGCTTTGCACTAAAAAATCTTTTATTGAGGTTGTTGAACTTCATGATCTTTGATTTCGTGTCAAATGTCCAAGTTCCGATGGTGTCCAATGGTACTGTCTTTGATTGAGATATCAAGGGAATACTTATTATTGTAAAGAGGAGTAGGGCAAATGTTCTCATATATTTCTAACGATCCATTGTAGGCATAAATTACGAGGACAAAATACGAATTACCAATGACGATTTGCGAATGATGACTTGGGAAGGACGAATGACGAATGACGAAGACCGAATGACGAATGACCAATGACGAATGATGCGAGCTGGATTCGAATTGCGAACAATGATGCTTATCGCTCTTCAGTTTATCAAAATTATATCAACTGTGCTTTATTTTCATTTTCACTTTTTATCTTACATCAATCATTATACAATACAATCGCCTATGAGCCAAAACAAAATTCAGATTTACAAAGAATCCGATTATTTAGAATTGGAATATAAATGGTATTCACCCTCGGCTTGGTTCTTTTTGTTTTTCTCAATTTTCTGGAATGCCATCAGCTGGACAATCTTTGGAGGGATGTTGTCTTCCGGGGCTCCATTATTTGCCATTGCAATGCTCAGTTTTCATCTTTTAGCAGGGATTGGGTTGGCGTATTTTACCTTGTCATTGTTTATGAATAAAACCTCTATTGATGTTACTGACAATGTCTTTAACATGACGCATGGACCCATACCGACCTGGAAGAAAAGTCATCAATATGATATTCAAGATATTGAACAGCTTTATGTTAAAAAGAAAATCAAAATTCAAAAGGGCAAAGAAAAAGAGACCATCATTCTGAGAGCAAAACTCACTGAAGGAAGAGATATAGAGTTACTAAATCTTCCAACATCAAAGGTTCAAGATTTACAGAAGCTTGAAGAGGAGATAGAGGAATTCTTAGGTTTGGTCGATAGGCGAGTGCAAGGTGAAGTGCCGAAATCACATTATGTTGATGACGAACATGCGAAAAGAGTTTCTAGAAGTTTCACAGAGTCACCTTTGAAGTCCGTTTATTTTGCAGAGATCAATGATTTGATTTGTTTGAATTCTGAAGATCACAGACTTTCAAATGTAGTACAGTATGATTGGGATGATGGAGATTCTGATCGTCGATTACAATTGCTCAACTACCGAAATGAAGAGCGCCTCATATATTTGGGGCAGAATGGGGCAATGCTCAATGCCTATGAAGAAAGACTGCTCCCACTTGCTACCACCATGGATTTTAATTTTTCACCAGCAGACCCTATGAGAAAACTTGAATGGAAAGGTGAGGTCTATCATCTGAGCAAATCGAAATCAGGAAAATATTTTGCCCATGCACAGTCAGGAGAGAGCATTGACAGTTGGATTTATAGCAACACAAGAGGAGACCTATTGATCAGGATTGAAAAAATCGGCTCTACAAATAAATATTATGAGGCTCTCCAACGAGATCAAAGCTATTTTGAAGATAAATTAAGGCTAAATAACCTCGATAAAGAGCCGCAAATCCTGCGAAATGGACCGGATTATTCAGAAAATGATTTTGTATAAATCACTGATAATCAATTGATTTATTCCAAATATTGTATTTTTGAATAATAAATTTCAAATTTTTGCAACGTATCCATGATCATAATCCTTACAGTTATAGCAACGAAGACGTGGATTTGAGTTTTTTGGTTGCATAAATTATAACAATGACTACTAGTAATAAAATATTACTCTTCTTGTTTCTCGCCTGCCTGCTGCAAAGTTGCTATGAAGATAGCGGCACACCAGAGGTAGTAAGTCCACAATTTGAGACAGACCCACAAGTCGTTCACGACACAAAAATTGTCGGATATATTACAGACGAAACGAACAACAATCTTGACTCCTACACATTGGTGTACAATTCATTCGATGGTGAAGTAACAAAAACAATTGATGGGAATTATTTTTCCGTTGAATTGAAAAATTCATTTCGCGACCATCAACAGATTGATATATATAAAAGTGGAGAATTGGTGGCCTTTACCAATCAAACCTTGGTAGGCTATGATGTGAATCTTTTAGATTTGAAAATATTCCCTGAAAAGAGAAGTGCAACCTTGGGTTCTAACACAGGAACGGTTGATATAAATGATGAGATTTCACTTCTTTATGAATTTAGCGATGGCACATCTCCAGAAAGTGCGGAATTTTTCCAAACGGATGAATTTGATTTGCTTTGCCAGATGGGACTGTTTGGGAAGGATAAAGATGACAATGAAATAGTTGTTCAGGCCAATCAAGTCTTTTATTTCAATGCTGCCGAACTCTCAGGCACAGACCTCACCGATAAGTTAACAGTTGTAATTCAATATAATTTTTCTGGTCCCGATACTCACGGTTTGTTTGTATACGATGAAGTGTCACAATACTGGAAATTTGTATCTGATCTAGTATCAGGAGAAAATACAATCCCCCTTGCACAGGTAGGATATTACAAGACGGGACCTTACGAGCCAGCAAGTCTGGTTCGTGGAAGCCTGTCTCTTGAAAATGAAGAAGTGGCATTTCAAAAAATTGAAGTGCGAGAAAATGAAGAAAACATTATTAAAGTCAACTCTACCGCTTCAGGTAAATGGATCGCTTTTCTCCCTATGGAAAAAGAACTAGACAGTTATCTGATCAATGAATGTGGCGAAGAGTTGCAGGGCGAAAGCATCCCCTCGGAAGAAGCAAATGTGAGCCTTGAAATCGATGAGAATTTCAAAGAAAACTTCGTCCCTGCTACTTTCAAAATCTTTGGTTGCGATGGTAATCTCATTGAAAACCCAGCATTGATTATCAATGAGAATGGAGTAGAAAAACTCTTTGAATTTGAAGGGACAGAAGTTGACATCAATATTCCGATCTGTTTTACAGAATATGAAATCACAGCCATCGATCCAAATTCTGATGAAAGAGGAATCAGCATTGATTGGAGTGAATTGATTGATGATGATTACGGAATCATGACCAGTTGTGCACAATTCGACAATGGATATAGTTGGATTCGAATTGAAGATAATATCAAAGTGTTTGAACCTTTTTCACAGGAGGTTCAAGATGAAAATACAATATTAAGAAGTACGAATAGTGAATTTCAGATCAAGTTTGAAGGCAAAGACTTGGGTTCGCAAGATTCTACTATGATCAATATTGCTATTGATGATGAGAATTTTGGTGACGCAGGTTATCTTATGCAATGCCTTGATACTGAGTTGTCTTGTGGAATTGACAATTTTTACATTAGTCACTATGAAGAAGCCAATGGCGGCTTGATTAGAATCAGTTTCAATGGAAAGATTTTTGTGTTGGACGTCACTTTAAATCTTGCAAAAACGGCTGAAATAGAAGGTCAGATATTGATTCTGAATTAAAAATTTAAACACCCGGAAAAACGGAGGATTGACAGAGTTAGAAATCATCAGAGGCTGCAAAGCCAATGACCGAAAAGCGCAACGAGCGTTTGTCGACAAGTATACACGGTACGTGTATGCGATCTGCCGCCGGTATGTAAATGATGGCGAGAAAGCCAAAGATTGCATGCAGGAAGCGCTGATGCAAGTTCTAAACAAAATTGACAAGTACGAAGAAACCGGATCATTCAAATCATGGGTCGCATCAGTCACGGTAAGAAAGACCATCAACATTATGCGATCAGAAAAAAGATTTGCAGCAAGTGATCTGGAAAATGTAGAAGAACCATTGGTAGCTGAAAATGTCAGTTACAAATTGGAACTCGATGATGTAAAGGAGTTTATGGAAACCCTTCCCGAGAGATACAGGATCGTAATCAACATGTTTATTATGGAAGGTTATTCACACAAAGAAATAGGCGAACACTTAGGACTGGAGGAAGGAAGTTCTAGAGCCATATTATCACGAGCGCGAAAATTGATAATGGAAAAATTCAAAACCGAAACGCGCAGCATGAACGAAGGAAAGAAGGAGAATAAAATTGTTAGATAGATTGTTTTGATAGTTACTTTGAAAAAATCTGCTCTTATGGGCTTAAATAGTAAAGAAGAAAAATTAAAAGAGCTTCTTGGTCTTGAAGAAGAATTCGATATCGAAATCTCAGATGTTTGGTCTGATATTAATCAAAGACTTGATGACCGAGACAACGATAACGATAGAAAACGTTTCTTTTTCTGGCTAAGTGGCTTTTTTGGGTTGTTCCTGATAGCAGGGGCACTCTTTTATTTTACACAAAGTTCATCTTCTACAACGCAATCTTCACTATCTGAAACAACGATTGATCAATCAAAATCTTTAACTGAAAATCAGATTACAAAACAAATTACAGAGACCCCATCTCAAACACCACAATTGAATCATCAAGATGTAGTCTCATCGCAAATTGAAAAATCATCACCAATTATTACAGAACAATCGACGGCACAATCTTTCAATAATGCCACTGCTTCAACTTCAAATGCTTACAACTCTGGTACAGTGGTTTCTGCCAGATTTTCAGAAAGATCATCTGCCTCAAATGGCTTAAACAATGGTCGTGATGCCAAATCAACAAACATTATTGCGCCACCATCCATCGGTTCTTCTAACAATGCTAGCCAGTCAAATTCTGTTCTTCCATCTTTGACGGAAGAAGCAGAATCCATCTTGGTTGAAGAAACTGAAGTGAATCAGCCAATGGCTGCCGCACAGCTTTTGGATCCTATGAATTTTCTACCTGGGCTTTGGAATCAAAACCCAGAAAGAGAGATAGTATTGGATGAGAGCAGCTTTGGTGAGGATATGATCATGGTTGAAACACAATCAAATTTTTCTTCAAGGTGGATGATTGGATTTTATGCAGGTGCATTGACCAGCAACAATACACATAGCATCAACAATGCTCCTGAATGGGATCAGGCATATTTGTTTTCAGAAACAGGAAAGCCAGGTCTTGCAGGTGAATTTTTTGTTTCCAAGCAATTTAAAAATACTTTCCGTCTGAGTGCATCATTGCAATATTCTAATCTTGTTTCACAGTTTAGAAACAATTATTCTTCGGTTGGTTTTGTTACCACAGATGTGATTTCTGCTACTCGCGAAGAAGAAGATGGAAGTATTACTCCACTTTATGAATCATTGACAGAAGAGGAAGTAACCTATTACGATCTTGACTGGTACAGACAGCATGACCTTTTGGATGTATACGTTGGTTTGTCAAAGCCTTTGTTGCCTCGCAGAAGTAAATTTCAGATCGTTCCAGAGTTGGGTGTGAGTTACAATGTTTTGAGTAATCATAGAGGATATCAATTTACATCGGCTCCACATGTGGTGGAAAAATTGGTCGATGCGCAAGAGAACTTATATGGTGATAATTCTGGTGCCAGAGCACATCTTTCCATGTCATTGGAATATCAATTTGGTCCTTGTAACCTAATGTTAAAAGCGAACCATCGAACTTCTTTGAATAACTTGATGAACGCTGCCAGCTTTTATGGCGTGAAGCAAAGTCAGTTTGGTGTTCTCGCAGGAGTATCTTACATTTTGAATTAATTATCTTCGAAAAATATGTTGAATAATTTTCAAGGACTGTTGAAGCCTGAAGAACTTCAACTCCGAGAGATTAAATTCAAGGGAAAATTAGCTGGAACTGCATTCAAATATTCCAGAAGACTTGATGGATTGATTATGGTACGATTGTGCCTATTTGCAATGTCTGTTTTGGTTTTTTATCCTGTCATTATCAATTATATTTTTCACGGTGTATTTACAATAGATTTATTCGTAGAACGAGCGATTTTTTCCGTAATATTATTGCTAGCTGGTCTAATGTTCAACAAATTCAGAGTTGTTGCTATTTTGCTTGGTGCAATTCCTTTGGCATTGATACTATTTATGTATCTCACCGTTCCCGGTCAATTTGCTTTGTCTAATTTTGGATTTATCGGCGCGGTTTTTTTAATTGTAACTTCGGGTTTGTACCATCATTTTGAGGCAAATAAGTTAAGTGATGTCCTCAAAAGCAATATATCTAAAATCTGAATTGACATAGACCAATAGCTATATTACATTTGAATTTTACTCAATGAGATTTGAGGCCTTGAAGAATTTATTGGTAGCCACCCTGACTTTGATTTCATGCACTTCTATGCATGCCCAACTGCTGTGCCCTGATTCGTTGACTGTGGCCTTTGATACCATGTCAATGGGGGCTCAATTGTCTCCAGAATTTTTCATTCAGAATGAAAGTTATGAAGATGCAACGGTCACGCCAGAATTCATTGATTGCACTCAGGGAGAAACGTATATTCCGGTCTTTGTTACCGCTACGATCAATGGCGTGCCTTCTTCTTGCAATATCTGGGTAAAAATGGAAGACCAGTTTCCGCCCATGATAGATACTAAAGATACGGTGGTAATTACCCTGATTGATGGATTTCCAACACAAAGGGTTTTTCCTCAAGATGTGGATGGTGGATCAGAAGATATAGGTTGCACTGCCTCCGAAGACCTCCGTTTTGAGCCTGAATTCGTTACTGTCGATTGTTCAAACATTGGCGTGACAACAATCTACTTTGACGTATATGATCAATCAGGTAATTCATCGATATTGGCGGCTAGGATAACAGTAGAAGATACAACGAATCCACCTTCAGCATTTATTTGTCCACAAGATACCATAGTAGATTGTTCGAGTAACTTTTATGATGAAAACGCTTTCGCGGAATTCGCTGGTATCAGTAACCTAGATTTGGTTTGCGAGCCTGTGGAAGAGATGATCACTTTTGCACCAGATTACAATGGCAATGGAGAATTAGATGATGCCATCATTTTTCAAGGAGAGGTTTTCTATGAAACCCATCCAGAAAATGTTTGTTCTGGTGGCTTGGTACGTCGTCAATGGGTACGCGATTCACAAAGTGATACCTGTACTCAATATATATTTGTTCGTCCTCCCAATCAAAATCTGGATACAGAAATAGACTGGCCTTATTCCCTAAATCGGGTTGCTTCGTTGGGTGACAACGACGGTCAAAATTGCATTGAGCCATTGGGATTTCAACTTATTCCAAACAATGATAATCCAACTTCTGTAAGCATTGAGCTGAATTGTCTTGAAGGAATATGCGAAGAACCGATACTGCCCATGCAATGTTCTACAGCAAAGCTTCAATCGACCATGACCTCTGATACCATGTTTTTCGAAGCCCAAGCTTGTGCAATGATAGTCAACACATACACGGTATTGGACTGGTGTAGTCAGGTAGTGAGAAACTGGACAGTAAGCGGAAGTTATGTTGATCAAATTCCTCCAAGACTGGAAGTGTTGAGTGGTACGGCTTTGGGTGACTGTTCGCCAGGAGGAAAGCAACTTATTTTACGGGCCAAAGATCAAGTATTTGATGTTGCTGGAAATATTATTGATGGAGAATGTATGCAAAGTGAATTGTCTTGGTCAGTAAGCATTGACTGGTTTTCGGATGCTAACATCGATGAAGAAAGAAATTTCAATTTGGCTGATGGTGAAAATTTCATCTTTGAAATTCCAAATGGATTCGAAACCTCGGCTGGCGAGACACACCAAGTCTTTGTGACCATCAATGACATTTGCTCAAATACGATCAATCAAACGCTTTCATTTACCGTTGATGGAGGAACTCCTGACATGAGTGCTCCTCTAAGTTTTTGCAAGGATCAGTATAGTACCCATATTGTCGAAACTGGAGATAATATGTATTCACTTCAAGTGATAGCAAAAGATATGGTGGAGTCAGCGATTGATAATTGCACTGCGGATGAATTTCTGCGTTATACTTTCTCTGCAACGTTGCCAGAAAATGATGCCTCTTTTGATCCGGTCTTACGATCATCTGTATTTACATCAAGTTTTGCACTGGAAGAATTTTCTTTCCCAAACGCATTGACCGTATATGTTTGGGACCAATCTGATAACTTTGTTACTTGCAATGTTCCAATTCATGTAGAGAATGGGAGTGCTTGCTTTTTCGAGGCGGAATCTGCCATCATCTGGCCACAAGATTTAGATATTGATGTGGCGAATGTCGGAGTTGACAAGACATTTATTTGTCTTTCACCTGATGCATTGGTTTTGACCTTTGGCATTGACAGCGATTTTGCACGTATCGCATTTAATACCCAACTATGTAATAATTTCGAAATCGAATTTAACGATCAGGTTGTATTCGTCGAAGAAGACAATTATTACAAAATTTTTAGAAACTGGTCTGTCGTACTCCTCAGCACACTTCAGAAATTTGAACATACTCAAATCATCAGGGCCACCCTGCCAGGAAGCTTCATTTGTGATACCCAACCCAACAATACAGATGTCACCGATTGTGAAGGAGGGCATTCTGATACCGATGATGTAGAATGGCCAGCTGATATTCAAATCAACGACCATCGTTTACAACCTGACGCTCTTGTCCAACTATCTGAGATTCCATTTGAAGATTCACGTCCGATATTTTTCAATGAACCAGATATGTATGAATTTGATTACATAGATATCATAGATTCGTTAAGCGAAGATTTTGCTTCAGTTTTTCGAACTTGGGTCGTGTCAAGGAAAGATACAAGTTTGTATTGGCTGTACGGCCAAAATATTGGCGTTGATAAAGTGGGATTGGAAAACTCGGTGGTGGTGTTTACGCATACACGTAGATATATACCCGGTGTTACTGTTGGGCCAGAACTCACAGATCAATTTGGAACAGCCATTCTAGAAGAAGATGATTTTGAATTGTCATTCAACGACAGCCCATACAATGGTGTTACTGTCCGTGATTTGAAATATTGCTATTACCATACGAATGCCATGTCTGCTGCACCTGAATATATAGAATTGACGGGCGATAATCTGGAATCCATTGATGTCAATCGTGATGGTACTTTGTTTACCACTGATTATGACGAATTCATTTTTGGTTGGTACAATGGGCTACTGATGATATCTGGACCTTTCAAGAAAGAACCAATTCTGTTGATTCAGATTTAGGTGTGAAGGCAAGTTACCTTGCAAACAAGCGTGGCGATATTGATGATGATGCAAATTTGCCAAACATTCCAAGCAATACTGGGATTGATAGTCTTAACTTTCGAGACCGTCTTTTGAATGCAGGAGAATTCTATGAGGTTGAAATCTTATTTCACAATCCAATAGAGTTGAGCGGGATACAATTGCATTTAGAATACGACACCGACCAAATAGAATTAATATCATTAGATTTTGATTCTCTTGAAGCCACCATAATTAACACTGACATCGATGGTGAAATCAATATTATAGATCACACACTCACAGAAGAAACCATTTCAAGAGATGCAGCAGATGTATTGTTGAAGATGATGATAAAATCAAATACCAATAACATCCTTTCTAATGTCATGCAATGGAATGGTATCAAATCTTCATACTTACTAAAAGGCAATACCGATCTGGCTCGTATCAGCCCAACCTTAGAAGGAATGATTCAAGTTGGTATTGATCCGGTCCAAAATTTCAATGTCAAGGTTTACCCAAATCCTGCATCTGATTTTATAACCCTTGATTTTCTTGGGGGCGAGAAACCAACTTATTTTTCTTTCCAGTTATTCGATCAAAAAGGTGTTCGGTTGATGAACGTGAAGAACGAATTTCGTATTGGAATAAATCATTTGCCAACAGGTGTCTATCTTTATGAAGTTGGTGTGAATGAAGGGGTTCAACTCGGAAGAATTTTGGTGGTTGAATAAATTATCAGTTAACCAGTCTAGTACTTTATCAAGCAAATAATCATAAGTGTTGAGCTCTAAAAGCTTTATTTCGGGATTATATAAATAGTGGAAGAAATAGCCTCAATTTGATTCCGAGTCAAAAGAAGCATAGCCTTCCCGATTTGGTCCCGATACATCGGGATAAATTGG
>JAHDDD010000073.1 GCA_020629535.1 Saprospiraceae bacterium | reverse complement strand
CAAATCGGGAAGGCTATGCTTCTTTTGGCTTTGCTTCAAATTGAGTTATGCTTTAAATAGTTTTTGTAATCCAGAATTGAATTTTTTGAGCTGAACATTTATAATTATTACTTAACAAAGTACTAGAATGTATTAAACTAACAATGAGGCAGTGCAACATGATTCAAATACAACGCATATATCTTAAATTAGCATCATCTAAAATCCCAAGCAAACTAAAGCTTGCAATCCACCTTTACTGCAAGATGATCTGACCCACCGCCTTTCATAACTTCCGAATCTAAAAAGGAGATCTTTCCTCTTGCCAACACATAATCCAGTCTAAGCATCGGTTTGATGCGATTCGTATGAGGAAAGTTGAAGCCGAAACCACGTCCTTTTGAATGACTATCCGACCACTCCCATTTTAGATTCTTATAAAGAGGCTCAACATGTGGCGTATTTAAATCGCCTACCAATATTTGAGCTGAAAATTTTGATTTCGTTTGTTCCGCATAATCGTTGATTTCGTTCAATTGCTGCTTTCGTAGTTGATAATTTTTTTCATACAACTCGAAAAATCTATCTCTATTTTCAACCGCCGCTGCGGGAGATGCCAAATGAGTATTGATAAGTTGATACTCCATATTGCCAATTCTCAAATTAACGATTTGGGCGTATGGCAAACCTGCTGAATTATTGAAAATCTTCTGCCCTTCAATCTTATACTTTGAATAGACACCTATTCCATGCGTCCCGTTCAATGCTTTGGTTATTCGAAAAGGAAAATTAAGTTTGTCCAATCTCTGTTTCCACATTGGTGTGAGTTCCTGCACAAATAAAATATCAGGATCACATTCAATGATAATATCAATGGTGGATTTTGGAGATTGGTTTTTGAAGAAAACATTATAACTCAACAAAGTCAATTCTTTTCCACTTTCAGGAGATGAACAATTAAAAACAGACTTGGCTTTAAAGCTTATTTCCAATACAGTCATCAATCCAAAAAAGAGGAAAACCAATGTAAGAAATCTTGAACCGATCTTACCTTTTTTTAAAAGCAGATACAAAGCAATTCCAATAAGGATTACAGGAAAGCAAATATTCCAAATGACTCCCGGGATGAAATACATTTGTAATAGTGCACAAATGGCAAGCAAAACCAAAAAGATTTGTGAGATCAACTTCAACGCTGATGTAACTGATTTTCATCAGCTTACATTGTATTAAAATAACAAATATTCACTGTACCGATGTATGTGCTAATCCAATCAACTTGATCCGATCATTAAACGTGAAATGAAGTAAGCTATTTTAATTAAGATAAAGAACATAATTCCAATCGGAACTGCACTATTGAGCCCGCTTTCTGCATCTTCATAGGCCTTCCGCGAATTCTTATGTTCGGGGTCAAGTGCCAATGAATGTCTCGCTGTCGACTTAGCAGTCTCAAACTGATTGGTTTGGAGAAATCTATTACTTTTAAGGAATAGCAAATCAGAGTTATTGGGAAACAATGACAGTGCTTCTTTAATAAATTCATCAAACTTGTCAAATTGTCTTTTCCCAAGGTAATATTTACACCTTGCAAAATAATATCCAAAATTCTGAGGATCAGTTTCAGCCACTTTATCAAGTATTTC
The DNA here is from genome assembly GCA_020629535.1 of Saprospiraceae bacterium. GTDB lineage: Bacteria > Bacteroidota > Bacteroidia > Chitinophagales > Saprospiraceae > JAHDBF01. Next base: position 12,265 of record JAHDDD010000073.1, on the reverse strand, counting down.
TTTTGCTTTAGGAAAACGTCTTTTAAACAAATAATACTCAGCCAAGACAACTAGATAGTGGGCATTATCTGGCTCAATTCTTAAAGCAGCTTCAATGTTTTCTTTCATTTGTTTAGGACGCCTTGTGATGTGCCCCAAACGCGCTTTTGAATAATATCCTCCCGCTTCTTCAGGATAAGCTTGCACAAATTGATTAGCTACTTCTTCTGCTTTTGGAATATCATTCAACCTTTCATAAGCCAAACCCAATCCAGAGTAAACAAACCAAATATCCAAATGAGCCAACTTGCCTTTGATGGAATCAAAATGATCTATTGCCATCTTATACTTTCCAAGATCAAGAAGCTGATTTGCTCTTGTACAAATTTTAGATACTTCTTTAAGGTCTAACTCTTCTGACATACAGATTGGAAGTTCTTATGAAGAATTAAGCCTGAAATTTCAGTTTTAACGAATGGATATCTCCATCCAAAAATATTTCAAAATACTGCTTTGCTTCCTCTAAATTTGCCACCTGTTTCATCGTGGATTCGACATCAGATTGGTAGCATAAAATCAAGTTTGATTCTAACTTTAAGGTGTATTCTTTATTGTCTGAAGATTGAATACAAACCCAAAATGAATCATGGTCATCATCTAATGCATTGATAGCCATATCAATGTCTTCCTTTTTAACATTGTCCTTATCGTATCCGTCATCATACTGAATATACGATCCTGCTATTTTCAACTTACTCATATCATGTAGACGCTGATCATTTCGAAAAATCACATATGTATGATCCTCTCCTTCCAATTCTTCATTGATTATCTTCGAAATAATTTGCCAATCACCGCGAGCCAGTCCTGCTCCGATGGCAGGATAACCGATTCGTTGTCCGGAAAAGTTATTTCTTATTTTTCTGAATGCAGATCTGATGGCTTCATAATCAACCTTTACTCCTTTGCCGCGATAATCATATTGGGTGTATGCGTTTACGATTGTCAGTTCTACACCTGATTTGTTCACCGTCACCCAACTTATATCACCCAACTTGGATTTATCGCCTTTTTCAGTTCTCAAATCTTCTTTATAAGCCTCAGGAAATTTTTGTTTAATCGTCTTTGCAATACCTGCACCCATTGTACAAAAACAATTACATCCATGTACGATAACATCAAATTTTCCCTGTTCACCAAGAACGATCAAATCGCCTTCAATTACTTTCATATATTACCTAAGTATCCTGCCAAATATAGGCCATTATTCTATCCTTATCACACCAATGTCCATAAGTGATTCCTCCATCACTACCATAGTATACACCATCCCCATTGATATTTTTCAATCCACCACTAGGCAATTGAATAATAAATTTCATTTTTTCATTACACTTTATGCACTTTACTTCTTGAGGATCTTGAATCCATAATGGACTACCTCCTATTCGCCATTCATTTCCAGTATTGTAGTGATGAATATATTTCTTTGGTGTCAAATCTATTTTCACTTCTGTTTCTGCGATTGGGGCTTCGTTGTAATATTCAATGCTTTTCTTATCAAGCGATGTCAGTTCTTTGACTGGATTTCCATTTTCGTCATGCTGAATATAGTATGCTTGATCTAATTCAATCGGCACCCAAAATGCTTGATGTGAATTAAGGCCTATGGTCAATGCTTTGACACTCTTCACTCCCAATCCTTCCGGAAATGGATCAATGGTAATAATTCTATTGATCTCATCGGTTTCTAATCCATCAATGCTTCCTCCAAATGCATGCAATCCGACATGACTTTCGTCTCCGCACTGGCAGTAACTCATTCGATCCGAATCTATCTTAATACTTGATTGATAGCAACAAGAAAACAAAACTTCATACACATCCTTTACCTTAGCATCATATTCACGAATAGGATATCGGATGATTTTTTCGTCTTCATCAGACGGTTCTCTAAAATTGTACAACACAGCTTCATGTAGAAACACATGGAGTGGAATATTCTTTGTATCCTTTTCCTCTTTCAATTTTTTTTCTGCAAAAGATATCAACTGATTGAAAGCCGGTTCACTTAGTTTATCCAAAGATGCTGCAAACTGCGACTCAAAGACACAGATCAATTCTTCATGATATTCTGATTCTACCAACCAGGACTCATGTTTATTAATAAATAACCGAATGAACTTTATAAGTTGGACTTGGTCTAATTCAAGAAGTGCTACTAAGGATTTGAAGAAATTGACTTTTTTAAAATTAAGAATCTCCTCCTTCGCAATGGATTCTAATATAGCAATGCCACTTTCTGCCTTGTCCATTTATCTTATTAAAGAAATAATTATTGAATGATTTCAAGACTAGGCTTGGGGTCTGGAAAATAATTTTTTGTGTTCGATTCGATAACTTTTTTGAGGTTTCCTAGATTTTCATCCTCTTGAGCCTTCATAGCAGATTTCATAAATGAAATCATGGACTTAGCGAAAAGGCCATTCCCTGAAGTAGTTGATTTTGAGCGAATCAATGTCCCTTCATCTTTTTCTTCCAGACGCATTTCATATCCCATATCCATGAAATCCATTGTAAAATCCATGGCTATTACTTCATTGGGTTTAATGTTTGTTATGGTTTCTTTTATAATGGATTCTGTTCCATTATTATCAATGTGAACATTTGAGACTGAGCCAACGGTATTGCCGTCTCCGCTGATGAGTTCTGACTTTACATAACCACTTATCCATTCGCCAGCACGAGATTGATCAGACATCACTGCCCAAGATTCTTCCAGTGACTTTTTGACCATTACTTCACTCTCATAATATATGCTTGGTGTTAGCAAGCCTCTAATAAAAAATACAGCAACTAAAATTAAAATGATGATCAATAGGTATTTGAGAATTTTCATTTCATTTTTAATTTAAGATAATCAACCTAACGCATTGCATGTATGCATTAATTATAAAAATAGACTAAAATTGATGGTCGACATAATCATCAAGAATATCTGACTTTAGTGAATGTCCCTCTTTCATCCATTTCCTAGTGAGATATTTATGATAAAGATAACATGCAAAAAGTCCAAAAGGTACAGCAGCAACCCCAAGCAATCGCTCATTGGTATAATCCAGACTCATGGCTCCTACCAGATCCATCGCTACAAAAAACAACACTCCTATCACCAGAGTCCCAGCATAATATGATAGTACTCCGAGTATTGCAAAGCCCCATTTATTTTTCTTAAATCTATTGGCAAGATCATAAAATGATTTACCAATAAAGTATATGAGTATTAATCCCAACATATTATTTTACTTTCAGGTGTACTATTACTAATATATGTAAAAAATTGTTTGGAATGTATTAAACCAGAAATTATACCTTTTCAATATTATTAAGCCGCTCCAATTAGAGACCGAAGAGTAATTTAATATTTTCAAAATTGTCTTAGGTTTGGGCGTGAGTAACATGTATATACTATAACCATTCAATAAAAGTTTTTGGATTCATTAAAACTCATTTTATCAAACCTAAAATACTTTGCTGCTGCTTGGGTATTCGCTTCATTGAATATACTAACCGGTACATGGGTTCTCTATCTGCCACACATAAAACAAAAATTTGGAATCAACGATGCCCAGATAGGAATTGCATTGTTTTGTACTGCGGTAGGAATGTTACTATCAATTCCTCTTATTCCAAAATTGAATGAAAAGTTTGGTGTAGGTAACTGTACCAAATTTGGGATATTAATTTTCGCACTTGTATACAATCTTCCATTCCTAGTTCCCAATTATATAATTCTATGCATTGCACTTTTTGTGATTGGGATTTTTTCTGCATTAACCGATATTTCTATGAATGCGCTTGTTTCCGAAATTGAGAAAAAAAATGAAATTCACATCATGTCTTCTGCCCATGGATTTTTTAGTCTTGGTGGATTTATTGGTGCAGGAATAGGAAGTCTACTGATTACACAAATGCCGAATCCACTTTCTCATATGTTGCTTATTTCTTGCTTGGTCTTTGGTATCAATTTTATTCTTTCGTCCAAATACAATCACATACAAGAACAGTCTATTTCATCAGATGAAATAAAGAAGTCATGGAAAAACTTATTCCCTTTATTTGGCCTGTCGATTATAGCCTTCATCATTATGCTCAATGAAGGTGCGGTAGAACATTGGAGCAACCTGTTTTTCTATGACATTATCAATGTTTCAGAAAGTGAAGCCGGCCTTGGTTTTATAGCTTTTTCTATTTGCATGACCATTGGTCGTTTCCTTGGTGATGGTATTAGTTTGAGATTTGGATCTATTCCCATCATCTGTGCAGGTTGTATTATAGCTATGTGTGGTTTCGGATGTATCTTAATTTCTACTTTTTGGCTCTCAGTTATGGGCTTCGGTATTATAGGCCTCGGTTTATCAGTCATTGTACCAGAAATTTACAGACTCGCTGGAACAAGAAAAGACATACAGGCATCCGTTGGAATTTCTGTTGTTTCAGGTGTTGGGTTTGCAGGCTTCCTCATTGGACCAATGCTTTTGGGGTTCATCTCTAATTGGTCAAACTTGATCTACAGTTTTGGATTTCTTACTTTGCTCACTTTTCTGGCTTTCCTCATCACTTTCTTTAGATTAAGAAAATGGTCTTAGAACATAATTTTTGAGCCCGTTAAAGGAAACAAATCATAGAGTTTTAATAGATCTTATTGACAATGTACTAAAGAATAATTTTGTCAATGATCCGTCTTTCCCCCAATTGAATTTCCATAAAGACCAATCCGCGCATACCATCAAAGCGTTGTCTATCAAAGGTAAATTGATTGTAGCCATTGATACATTGACTTGCATCATTGAATATTAAACGACCATCTGCGGTAAAAAATCTGAATTCAATTTTATCTTCTTTGGCTGATTGAATTCCTACATTCAATTTATCATCCCAAGGATTTGGGAAAACTTGATAATCAATTGTTTTTCCAGCATTCAAAATAATCTCTTGACCCGCTGAACGGACATTATCAACCGCAAGACTTACCATTGACTTGTCCAATGTAATTTCTTTTGTCAATGATTCAAATCTAACGGAAAAGAGTGGACCATCCGTATCGATTTTCGTAGGACTTGTCCAAACAATTTTTAAAACACCATCTTCAAAATGATAATTTGATTCATTGATTTCAATGAGGTCAGAATCAAAGTTTATCAATTCTGCCGGTCCAATATTCAATGACAATTGGAAACCATATAATCCTTGATCTGTTGAAAACTCGATTTCGGAAATGTCACCCTGTAAAGCATGAGAATAGCTGAAGTGGCAAATATTCTCTGATCTTTCTTCCATGTGCAGAGGATGAATATTTGGAGAAGCACTTGCATTTACATCTCCAACCTTTTGGGCGATAAAATTAACGTCCAATTCGTCCATCAAGAGATCTACAATTTCAATGCTACTTTCAAATGGCCACGGATCTTCAGACAGCTCAACATTCTCTGGAATGAGCACCCAACTAGGACAATACTCAAATTCTTGATTGACACCCAGAATCAATCTTTGGATTTGGATGATATCAATAGCGGATATACGTTCATCACAATTGGCATCTGCTCCGATTAAACTGTATGGTGAGGTAATGCTTTCGATACCTAAAACGTGTCTTTGGATGGCAATCAAATCGGCAGCTGAAACTCCATTCTTATGATCCTGGTCTCCATAACCAGATATCCTATAATCGTTTGTCAATGGATTCTGTGTAAGTGTGTAAAACCCATTTTCATCAGTCGTTTCTGAGAATGTATAATTTTGAGAAATATTTTCTACTTCAATGGTAATATCTGAGACTGGTTCTTGATTGATATTTACAACCCTTCCCTGAAAATTAGCGATTTCGAGTGGCACACATCCTTCTCCATCTTCATCTATGAGTCGAATGTTTATAATGCACATTGTTTTATTTAAACATTGATCCCACACATACATATTGATAGGAGAATATCCTCCCGTATGATTATCATCTGCAAAGATATCGCAGGTAATAATTCTGGTTGCACTGTTTGTTTCAGGATTCCAGGCATCCGCCTCACCGGCCAAATAAGTTTCTAGATTTGCGGTACCAAACTCATTGTAATATACGATCGAACCGTCATCTGATGTTGGCGGTGGAATATCTGAGAAAGTATATTGATTACCTTCGTCTTCAAAGCAATTGTCCCAGGTTCCGTGATCGAATGTTTTGGCATCGATTTCTACAGAACCATTTGTCATGGTTGCTGTGGTAATATTGGCGCATAAAATACCAGGCGCCTTATCATCAACAATTGTGAATATGCTTGATCTACTTCTATTGTTACCACAAGCATCTCTAACAGTCCACAATACTGCATGTAAAGATTCACAGCCGCCTGTTAGGCCATCAGGAATTGGTACAGAAATGTTCTCTTCTGAAGGCGCCAAATAAAATTCATCATCAACAGGTAAAAAGCTGCTGTAACTATAATCAATGACGCCGTCTTGCCAAAGATCAATATCAACCAACCAACTCACTTTCAAGCTTGCACAAGCTCCATCATCTATTGCACTTGCCTCTAGAAATTGGTTTTCAGTTTCACATTTAAGATTCAGTGAATAGGTTGTATCAGGAAGAACCAATTCTGGAGGTTCATTATCAAAATATAAGACGGTTTGGGTGTGTGTGAAATAACCTGGAGTAATTCCATCATCTGATAGCTCAGGAAAATCATTCAAGTCAGAATCATCTTCATCATATTCACACCAATTTATCACTGTCCACTCGTTGATTAATTTAAAGCAAGTATTTTCTTCAAAGAAAAAAGTGTCTTGATCTAAAGTTGTTCCGATCATACCACAAGGACCGGACTGATAGACAGGTTCACCTTGATCAAAATTATCGCAATCAATCTCAAGATCTTCTGGCCAAGTAATTTCAATCTGATCGGCGGGACCATCCCTCATGATGATCCATTGAGTGCATTGTTGACCTGCACAAGTCCAATTTCTTCTTATCGCTCCGCGTCGGCAGGTAGGATCATATGCAGGAATTGCCTCACCTTGAAAAGGCGGAATACCTGCTGGTTTGTCTACAAAATTATCTGTGGGCATTTCATCACAATCTGCAATTCCACAACCTGTAGATGCTGATGGTGCTCCTGCAATCAACGGATCTTCCCATGCGTCCAAACATTCTAGTTCGATATTATCGGGACAAATGATGTTGGCGTCCAATTTATCCTCTACTCTAACGGTCGTCCAACTTTCGTTGAAATTATCTCCGGCACTTCCAAAAACACCATCAAAATCACCATCATCCCAAACGCGAAGCCAAACGGTATATTCACCGAAAGGTGTGCCATCAAGATCTGTCTCTGTCAAATCATCACAACAAAAAGTTACAAATTCTCCATTGTCAGGATCGTTTTCATCGTTGTTCGGGTAATTTATATTATTACTGTATGTGGAGTTTCCAGGAGCACAATTCTCTGAGGTGGGATCTTCTCTTCTAATTTCCATATGCAAAGCGCCACAACCATCAGAGCTATTATTGTCAATGTCCATTGGAAAAATCTTGGCAATGCCTTCTGACAATCCATCCGTGGTAAGATTCACGACGATGTTTTCTTTCGTTTGCGCGATGGGTGGCGTTTGATCTACCACTGTCACCTTCATCTCAGCAGTGCCCATATTGCCACAGCAATCAGTGGCATCGTAAACGAAAATATGTTCTCCAATCGGAACTTCATTTGCTGTGTTATTTTCAATATTAATCCCTGTTGGTGGAGTCACATTAAACTGGACTGAATTATCACAATTATCATGTACCACTTCTGGGATGGGGACTTCAAAGTTTGCATTACATTCCCATGGGTCAACGGATACGGTCAAATCGTTGACTTCAATATTTGGTGCTTCTTCATCAACCGCTCTAATGAATTGGTCAAAAACTTCTGTTGCTCCTGTACACCAATCAATGATGAACCAAGAACGTACAGCCCTCACATTTCCTGGACAAGCTGATCCGCATGCACTGAGCACATTGTCACTGTATTCAAAAAATAAGTTACAAACATTCCCGTCAATGATTTGAGCATGATAATTCCCATCCTGCCCTAGGGCAACATAATATGGGTATGCATAAGGAATGCCCTCATTGTTTTCGATTACATTTGAGGTAACTCCAAAATCATCATTTTCTTTACCAACGGGACGACCTGGTGTGTCGATATCAAAATAATCAACAATGTCGACCACTTCAAGTGAGCTTCCACAAGTCATGATCACTTCTTCTTGCGGAAAATAATAACCATGCGTACCTCTTCCGGGGAATTCTTCCCAGACTCCATTTGATGTTGCTCCTCCACCAGTCAATGTTACTGCTTTAAACAGAAAATTTTGGGTGCAACTAACGGTCTCATATTCCGTTCCATTGTTGTATCCATATGACAATATTCTTTCAACAATACGTGAGCCACAATCATCGCCCATAGAAATGTTGATAGATTCCGGCAGAAAATCATATGAATTACAATTGTCTACAGGTAGACTTTGATTAACGGATGGTAATATATCATCAAGCAATGATTGCTCATTCAATTCATGGCAAAAGAACTCACAAATAGGATTCACTTGCATCAATTGTGCATTGACCTGATCGACGAATATTGAGAATGCACCTAAATTATTACTTGCGGATGTCTTTGGTGAAATCACTAGAAAATAATTGACCCCAGGAGATAAATTTGTGGTTAGTTGACTTACATCATTGACACCACCATCATTATCAACGGCGACGATATTACTACAAGGCTCTGATGGATCAAAACCTGATTGATACAATGACATAAAACTATTCTCTGCTGAAGAGGTGAAGACGATCAATTCATCTCCTCCGGTAAAACTTTCTATTTGAAACTCAAAGACTTCGAAGGTAACATTAGAAGCGCCCTCACATGAACCTGAGGAATTTTCTGGTCTTGTCCATCTTGAACTATTGGCATTTAGCGCTCCTGCGAATTGTTGTACAGGACTAAATAAAGTGTCACACTGGCAAGTCAATGATGGTGGTAATTTATCATTTGCAATGACTATTCCCCAACAGCTGTTTCCGAAGTCGTTGGCTAACTCATAGGTGTATGCGCCAGCGGCGGTAATTGAGTCAGACCCAGTTTCTTCAATGGTTACTGTATAAGAGCAACTTGACGGTGGAACACCGTCAAAAACCTCATCAGCAGAAATAACTGCTAAGCAATTTTCATCAAGGCTTACATTGATTGAATTTTCGCACAAAAGGAAACATTGTGCATTAATCTGGTTGGTGCCGAGTAGCATCAACAAGGAAATTCCAATAGTTCGCATCATCTTGTTCAGATTTCGTAGGAGTCCAAGACAACTAAAATTAATGAAAATCAGAGGTTTATCCAGAGGGAAAACCCCCAATTTGTCAATCTGCGGCGTATGATTCTTAAAAAATTGGTGTATTATGATTTTACGTTATGTGTATTAGACTGATCTTCAGTGGAGGCCAATCTGTGGCTTCAGGTAATTTTTCCTAAAACCAAAATTCAATTGACCAATTATTGAAATAAAAAAGGCCCGGAAAAATTTCCAGGCCTAAAAGTTAGAATTACGTTAATCTATTATTTAATCTTATAGAATCTGACAACTTCAGATTCATACTTTGCTGAAGTTCTAATATAATACACTCCGTCTGCAAATTGCGAAACATCAAATTGGTAAACTCTTTGTTCAGGATTTACGTTTTTGGTTTCGATCAACTTACCTACTCCATTGTAAACAAACATCTTTCCATTTTCAGCTACATTCTTACTCAATCTCACATTTACAATTTGGTTTGTCGGATTCGGATATACGTTCAAAGTTGGCGGCGCATCTGGATGTTCCACCAAAGGCTCTTGATCAGGACATGGTGCTCCGCTGCTAACTCTTGTCACCTCAATGCCATTGCCTGATGGTTCATAACATACACTCGAAAGAACATCAGTAAATATATTTTGACCCACAACAGCACTGAACGTACCTGTATACGCTATTCCATACACCAAACATACGCCTGCTCCGGTCCCTTCAAAATCAAAAGTGTTATCTGTTGGAATGGCAAGGATTGTGCCTGCGGCATCTGTTACCACATACTGATAATTTGTACTTGTACTGCTTGTGCCAAATGTCAATACATCTGCAACTCCATCAGATTCGCAAATGGTAGTGTTGAAACTAAAACCATCTCCATTTAGAGATACAAATCCTGCTGATAAGTTTGTTTTATTTACCGTCACAGGAGTTGATAAATCAAAACATCCTGTCAAAGATGTGATTGGATTACCTGCTGTCGCTCCACCTAGTGTTGTGTGGTCAACTGCATATATCAAGCATGTTCCTCCGGTTGATGAGTCAAAATCAAATGGTGGAGTGCTGACATCCAATATATTACCAAAACTATCTGTAATCAAATATGTCACCGTGTTCGAACCTGATCCTGTGTGAACAACATTGAATGGATCTGGAACGCCATCACCAGCACAAATTTCAATAAAAGATGATCCAAACTCCGTCAGTAAATCTCCACCTTCCACGTCTTCTTTTGTGATTGTCACTGGATTGGAAACTCCGAAGCATCCAAGCAATTTTGGAATACTTGATCCAATGAAATATTGATCTGGTTGTGTATCGTAGCAAATGCTATAAATCAAACAAACATCACCACTCAAGCCATCAAGATCAATTGTTGAAGAACTTGGGAAAGCAAGGATGGTTCCGTCATCATCAGCAACAACAAACTCGCAAGTCGCACTAGTTGTACCAGTCACAACCACATCGAATATGTCAGGAATACCATCTCCTGCGCAAATGCTTGCTGCTGTTCCACCGCCTACCAAAGTTAATACGCCACCATTGGTCACTTCTTTGTTTACGATGATTGGATTTGATAATCCAAAGCAACCGCTGAGACCGGAAACATTTGCTCCAACAGTAAGTCCCATCAAGGTCCCATTGAAAGAAAGGTTCCACAGGTAACAGACTGCTGAGGTCTGACCCTCAAAGTCGAATGGTGCACTTGCAGGTAAATCAATAATATTTCCTGCTCCATCTGTGACTACCCACACATTGTTAACTCCTGTTTCATCATTTAATAATACATCAAATGGATCACCAAAACCATCGCCTGAACATATGGTAAACTCTGTTACTCCTGTAGCAGTGGTCAAGGTGCCTCCAAATGCAGCTTCTTTATGTACTGTCAATGTATTTGAAAGATCAAAACATCCTGATAAATCACTTAAATTGCTCGTTACAAAATCACCATCTAGAGGACCATTGAAGGCTACATAATTTACATTACAAACGCCTGATGGCAATCCTTCAAAATTGAATGGTGGGCCTGTAGGAATGTCAACGATGGTTCCAGTTGCATCTGAAATCAACCATCTTCCAAACTCTCCAATCTCACCTGTATGAGTTACATTTACTTCATCAAGCACACCGTCAGTTGTACAAATAAATATATCTGTAACTCCTGATCCTGTACTGCTATATAGTGTACCACCATCGACTGGATTTCTTTCTACTCTGATTCCATTTGAAATCTCAAAGCATCCATTAAGGCTAGAGAGTGGCCAACCTTCAGCCAAGCCTAAGAGTCCATCTGCATATCCTACATGATATATAAAGCAAACACCTGGTGGTGCACTCGTGAAATCGAAAGGTGGTGCATTAGGTATCTCTAAAATGATGCCTTGATCATCGGTGATTACCCAGTCCCAGTTATCTGAACCTGTGCCTCCTGACAATACAACATCTACAGTAGCTGTGGTTCCTGGTGGTATGCAAAATTCCACATCTGTAAATCCGTCAGTGGTTTCAATAGTACCTCCGCTTGATCCAGATCTGTTGATGACAATACCATTGGATAGATCGTAGCAGCCTTGAAGTCCGCTTACGTTGTCACCAATATTTGCACCAATCAAACCATCTTCATAGCAAATGTTCCAAAGTACACATACGCCCAATCCGGCTCCTTCAAAGTCAAATGGAGGATCGCCAGGAAATGAAAGAATTTCGCCAGCTTGATCAGTGATCACCCAATCGCATTTTGCACCAACATTACCTGTCAATGTCGGATTCACAACATCTGGTTCTCCGTCACCTGCACAAATAAATATAATCTCACCCTGTGGAGTTGAAATGGTTCCACCATCCACAGCAGTTCTTGTTACAGTAATTGGATTTGAAAGGTCATAACAACCTTGTAAATCTGATG
>JAHDDD010000072.1 GCA_020629535.1 Saprospiraceae bacterium | reverse complement strand
GGACCTGTGTATTCTGGATAAACCGGATTGGGATAAGCGTAGACAGTAGAAGCATGGTTGTTTCTAGCACCAAGTGATTGTGATCTGTATGAAATGATGCCTCTGGTAGTACCGAAAAATACTTCACCATTGACAGGATTGTAGGCAATGTCAGTTACATCATTGCTCAGTAGCGGACTGTTATCTTCATTGAAATTTTGAATCTGTTCTTCTCCATTTGGCGATTGAACAAAGACTCCATTTTTGGTTCCAAACCATTTTCTGTTTGCACCATCGATCATGATACTTTGAACATTTTCAGTCTTAAGGAGATAAGCATCGATTCCATCTTGCGTTACCCTCGGACGATTGCCGATGCAATCTTCGTCGTCTAATACAGAGGGCCCACACTCAAATACGAGCGCACCTTCTCTTGTTCCTACCCAGACATCACCATCAAGATCTTTTGCCAACGTCCTTGCAGGTGAGGCTTCAAGACTCGAATTTCTGATAAATCTATGCCTGTCATCCGTTGGATCCTCGATTCTTTCACCATAATCATAGACCACAATGCCACCGGCATTTCCAGCTATGATTATCCAAACCAAACCAAAATCATCGACCACTATATCGAGGACATCACTAGCAGCATTAAAACCGAAGTTGAACCAATTTCCATCTGCAGTGCGAACTACCAATGGTCTTTCGGTTCCATGGTTGGTCATCCAAAGATTGTCATCATTGTCAATATACATTCCTGCAATTCTCGTTCTTGCTTCATCACCAATAGCACCTTGCAATGCCTCTACGTTATGTTGGTCATATAATGTCGAAGAACCGTCAGTATAATCATATTCAATAAGACCGGAATAAAAGGAGCCTACATACACTTTGTTTTGATTCGGATCTGGAAGAATTCTGAAAAAATTGACAATGTTTTCATCAGCGATCAATGAGTTTGATAACTGATTTACATTGGTCCATTCATTGCCTGATAAGAAATAAAAACCATCTCTGCTGTCCTGTCCTACAAGGTTATCATTGACACCTCCTGAAGCAACAAATATTTGATTGTCTTTTACAGCAATCTCATTCACAGCAGCTCGAAAAGGTCCTTCAAAATTTATAACACTACAATCGCTTTCAATGCTTGACTTAAAACGGATTCCATTCCAAAAGTCCGCAAACCAAATTCTTCCTTTCGAGTCTTGTAGCACATCATTTGCCTGATTGTTACAACCACTTTCTTCTGCAATCTCTTCGTTATTGTCATTAAAAAATACGGCTCTCGATTTTGAAGCAGATCGTTCTTTGAGGAGTAACATCCATCCATCATTGGATTCTCTTAGGTTTCTTACTTCTTCTTCACTGTCGTCAAATTCAAATACAGCTTGAAAACTTTCAAATCCATCATTGGACCGTAAGATCTGATGGTCTGCAACAATAAAAATGTCTCCTTCCAGATTTCTTACAGTAGGCGAATTGTACACCAATGGCAGTCCAAATGAGTCTCCCATTAATTCCCAATCTCCGAAAAAACTTTGATTTAAATTTGAGCTTAGATCAAACGTAAAGCAACCTTCTTCTGTAGAGGCGAAAAGATTTGAGTTCATCGTAGTGACACTCAGAACAGCAAATGATGTAAATGCCGTGAAGCCAAATTCTCTTCTTTCCAAGTTGTATTGAACGATTCCAAAATCTGTTGCGAGGTAGAGGAAATTCCCATCTGAAGTAATATGCAAGTCATTGATGCCTTTACTCCCTTGTATAGAGGTATTATTTTTTAAATCAAGAACTGTGAATGTTTCTTCAGGAGTAAAGAGATCGAAAGAACTGTCTTCATACGTAATGACCAATTCGCTTCGAGTTTTATCAAAGGCAACACCTGTCACGGCAATACCACTCAGTCCTTCCACCTTGGTATAAAAGTCTCGAATAGAAATATCTTCCTGATCTATCACAAAGACACCTGCATCAGAAGCATAGAAGACTTTTTCATCACCAAGAGCGACTTCTTTTCCATTGTTGAATGGTAAATATGATTTCCATTCGCCGAGTCTAAGTTCTGTCTGGGCCTGCAGAACTGTTGAAAAAGAAATCAAAAAGGATATGTGTAGAATCTTATGTAACATCACAAAGTTAGTTCCTGAGATACAACGAAGCTAAAACAGTTTTATTTGTATAAAGTTGTTTTTTCAAGATAATCGTGCACAGCGTCAGGTACAAGATATCTGACACTTTTTCCAGCCTTAATTTCCGCCCTGATATAGCTTGCAGAAATGTGCATAAGTGGAGCCTCGAAAAGATGAACCCTTTCATGATTTTGCAATTCACCCAATTCGTATTCCGGTCTTTTATAAACGAAAATGTCATGATGGGCCAGAATCTGTTCGTAGTTTTTCCACTTTGGCAATGACACCAGATTGTCTCCTCCCATGATCAGTATGAATTCTTTATTGTCATACTTTTCTTTTAGGTATTGTAAGGTGTCAATGGTGTAAGAAGGCTGAGGTAAATCGAATTCAATGTTCGAAGCTCGTATATTATAATTGTCGCCAATGGCCAATTGAACAAGATACAGTCGATCGCTGTCTCTGGCCAGACTTTGTTTTTTCTTAAAAGGACTTTGTGGAGAAACGACCATCCATACTTCATCGAGATCGGTATGCTCGACCATGTAATTTGCAATGATCATGTGGCCCACATGAACGGGATTAAAGGATCCGAAAAATAACCCTATTCTCAAAACCTAAATTTAGTGAGAACGCATCACTGGCATGATAAGCATGACCAGATTTTCATTTTCGATTTGTTCTGCAGGAACGATGATACCTGCTCTGTTTGGGTTTGACATTTCGATTCGAATGTCATCTGTCTTCAATACATTGAGCATTTCAATCAAAAACTTTGCATTAAATCCTATTTGCATTGGTTCGTTGTCATATTCGCAACCCAGGTCTTCATTTGCTTCGTTTGAAAAGTCAAGATCTTTTGCTGAAATGTTGACATTATTGGGACTTAGGTTCAAGACAACTTGGTTTGTGGTCTTGTTTGCATAAATGGCAATTCTACGAAGTGAACTCAAAAAGTCTCCTCTATTTACTGACAATACATTGTTGTTGTCAACAGGAATGACAGCATTGTAATCAGGATATTTGGCATCGATCAGTCTGAAGATATAGCTAGATCCTTCAAAGTCAATGAATATATTTTTCGAATTGTATGACAATGTTGCTGTTCCTTCAGAAGGCAAAGCATTTTTCAAAAGAGCCAATCCTTTTTTTGGTACGATGATAGATTCGCTTTCTTCAGAATTGATGTTTCCGATGGTGTACTTTACCAATTTGTGGGCATCTGTGGCAACGAAAATGATCTTGTTATAATCAATTTGAAATAATACTCCGGTCATTGCGACCCTCAATTCATCATTGGAGGTAGCAAACAAAGTATGATTCAATGCATTGGCCAGACTTTCACTGTTGAGTTCAAATGTTTGAACATTATCCCTTTCGGGCAATTTGGGAAAATCCTCAGGTTTATCTCCTGACAATTTGTATTCACCATATTGAGATTTGATGGTGATACCAAAGGTTTCTTCATCAATATCAATGGTTACTGGATGATCTGGCAGACTTTTAATTGTATTCAGCAATATTGTTGCTGGAATGGCAATGGAAAAGTTGGAATCAGCAGTGACATTGTCCAATTTAGAGATGATGGTGGTCTCCAGATTCGTAGATCTGATCGTTAGGCTCTTCTTTTTGATTTCGAAAAGAAAATCTTCAAGAATGGGCAAAACGGGGTTTGAGCTGACAGCACCATGTACGATCTGCAATTTTTTCAATAATTCGGCGGAGGAAACTTCAAACTTCATGAAAAGGCCTTGTTTTAATAGAGCGCAATATCGTAAAAAATGACCAAAAAACGGGTATTTCTATACCTTGGCAGTTGCTATTGTTTGTCATGCCGTTTCCGGCGAATGAATCCATATTTTAGTTCATTCTTCTCAATTTTTCATTTCTTTGCAGCAAATCCAAACCCCTGTGATCGATAGAGTAAATGGACCCGCGATTCAACCTATCAAGGTTTCCGAATTTCCAGAATATGAAAAGATCGTTTTAGATAATGGTTTGGCTTTGTATTTATTGAATGCAGGCACCCAGGAAATCTTCAAATTCGAACTCATGGGTCATGCTGGTAGACGATTCGAACGAGCTCCCGGCATTGGCCGAATGACTGCTTCGATTATCAAAGAAGGAAATAAAAACAAAAATTCGCATCAACTTTCAGAATATTGGGATTACTACGGAGCCATGGTAGCAGCCTTTAGTGATCTGGATATTGCAGGCTTATCATTGACAGGTTTAAATAAATATGCAGAAAACCTGATTCCTGAATGGATTGAAATGATGTGCAGTCCAAGCATTGAAGAAAAAGAATTGATCCATTACAGAAGGATGTACAGTGATAAATTGTCAAGAGATTTGGTAAAGAATGATGTGCTTGCCTATCGTGAATTTACGACCCAAATCTTTGGCGATGACCATCACTATGGATACAACACTCAGCCAGGAGATTACGAAAAAATCACGAGGGAAGATGTTGAGAATCACTTCAGAAATTATTGGGGAACGAACAGATTCTGGGGCGTTATAAGTGGTAAAATATCCGATCCATTAAAGGAATTAATCATAGATCAATGCGGCCGATTGCCTATAGCGAAAATTGACTATGCAGAACAAACGCAAGACCCGATCATTAAGTTTGATCTTGCACCCATCAATATTTCAACAGAAAATAGGCTTCAAGCAGCACTCAAAGTGGGGAGCAGAACCATTGCAAGGACCCATGAAGACTACAATGCATTGTATTTGCTGGTTCAAATTCTGGGTGGATACTTCGGATCGAGACTGATGAAAAATCTTCGTGAAGAGAAAGGATTGTGTTACAATATTTACGCATCCATTGATAGAATGAAGACAGCGAACTACTTATATATTAGTGCAGATGTTGATGCGAATAAAGTAGACGAAAGTCTGGCTGAAATTAAAAATGAATTATCAATTCTGAAGGAATCATTGGTTGATGAAGAAGAATTATCGATGGTTAAAAGTTATATTAGTGGTAGAATTTTGGCAGGTCTGGATGGGCCGTTTAGATCTGCAAATTTGTTAAAATCATATCTTTCCCATGAACTTCCTTTTGATTACTTTTGCCAATTCACAAAAGAGTTAGAAATCATTGATGCCGAACGACTTCGACAAGTGGCCAATGACTATCTGAAGTGGGACGAAATGCAAGTCATTGTCGTTGGTCCTTAAAAAGGTTATTCAGACATCCCAGCCGAATTTTTCAGCTAGAAGTCTGTGTAAAAGTTAGGAATAGTATTTGATCTATTTAACTGTTAAAATTACAATCTGGTCTCAATGAAACTTTTTCAATTTTTTCAACAAGAGTTAGCCGTCGATTTGGGTACTGCCAATACCCTCATTGTTCAAGACGGTAAAGTCGTTGTAGATGAACCATCGATTGTTGCCATTAACAGAACAACGGGTGAGACCATAGCTGTGGGAATGAAAGCAATGATGATGCATGAAAAGACCCACGAGAATATCAAAACTGTCCGACCACTCAAAGATGGCGTGATTGCAGATTTCCAGGCAGCAGAAGCATTGATTCAGGGTTTGATCAACATGATCACAGAAAAGAAAAAATTCTTTACCCACTTAAAGATGGTCATTTGCATTCCTTCAGGAATAACTGAAGTTGAGAAGAGAGCTGTTTTTGATAGCGCAGATCACATTGATTCTAAAGAGACATACTTGATCCACGAACCCATGGCTGCAGCTTTAGGTATTGGTATTGATGTAGAGGCACCCGAAGGAACAATGATCATTGATATAGGAGGAGGTACAACAGAAATTGCTGTGATCGCATTATCAGGCATTGTTACTGATCAGTCTATCAGAACGGCCGGTGATGAATTCACCAATGATGTGATTGATTATATGAGGAGAAAGCACAATCTTTTGATCGGAGAGCGTACAGCAGAGAACATCAAAATCAATGTAGGTGCAGCAATCGAAGATCTAGATACTCCTCCAGAAAAAATTGCTATCAACGGACGGGATCTACTGACAGGTATTCCAAAGCAAGTTTTCACAAACCATATGGAGGTCGCAGAAGCATTGGATAAGTCGATTGCCAAAATTGAAGATGCTGTATTGAAGGCATTGGAAGATACTCCTCCTGAATTGGCAAGTGATATCTACAGAAACGGTATCTGGCTGACAGGCGGTGGAGCACTTTTGAGAGGTCTTGATGTCAGGCTTTCCAGAAAAACAAAATTGAATGTGAATGTGGCTGATGATCCACTCAAAGCAGTGGTGAAAGGAACAAGCCTTGCATTGAAAAATACAGACAAATATTCATTCCTGATTGAACGAAATGTTCTTTGATCAATGTAATACATGCGCAACTTACTCTTATTAATAGCTCGATTTGGTAGTACCATTTTGTTCGTATTTCTCGAAGTAATTTGCTTTTTCCTTATCATCAATTATAACCGAAGTCAAAAAGAAATCTGGGCGCATTCAGCGAATTTGTTTACCGGTTCTGTGAATAGTAAAGTACAAAGCACTTCAGACTATTTCTATCTGGAATCAGTCAATGATTCACTACTGACCGAGAATGCAAAACTCCTTGCTGAAATCATTAACTACCGGATCTATAGTAAGAATAATGAGTATCAAGATTTTGAAACCCAGGATAGTATATTGCAAGAGTATGATTTTGTGCCTTCCAGAATATGTGGCAAGACAGTTAATTTGAGAAATAATTATATCACGCTATGCAGAGGTGCGAAGGATAGTATCCAAGCAGGTATGGGTGTCATTTCATCGGATGGCATTGTTGGTATTGTCAAAAATGTAAGTGACAACTATGCTCAAGTAATGACCATTCTTCATGGACAAAGTCAAATTAGTTCTTCTATTATGAGTAATGATTTTCACGGTACCTTGGTTTGGGAAGGTGAAGACGCAAGGAAGATGAGTTTGATTACATTGCCTAAACATGCAAAAATTGCCTATGGAGACACCATCGTCACAAGTGGTTACTCGACGGTTTTCCCTTTTGGGATACAAATCGGTACTATTTCTGATTTTGAGATAGACGGAGGTGGAAATAGCTATAAAGTTGATATTGATCTATTCAATGATATTTCAAATTTATCACATGTCTACGTAGTAAAATCTAAATTTGTGGAAGAAAAGGAAGAAATCATTTCTGAAGCAGACCAATGAAATTTCCCTGGCTATCCATATTTATAAGATTTGTGATACTTGTGTTGTTACAAGTTGTCATTTTCAAACGCATTGAATTTACCACAGGTATTTTTGCATATACACAGTTCTTTGTTTATCCTATTTGGATCATGTTGATGCCCATAAGAATTCCAAAACCATTGATATTGATTGGTGCATTTATTATGGGATTGGTCATTGATATGTTTTATGATTCATTGGGGGTGCATGCAGCGACATTGGTGTTTATGGCTTTCATTCGAGATTTTATTTTGAATTTGGTCGAACCGGAAGTGGGCTATGATCCCAATATTAGTTTTAATTTGAAGAAGATTGGATTGCTGTGGTATGCCAGTTACATTGGCATTTTCTTATTGATACATTTGTTCGTTTATTTTAGTGTGGAAGCATTTTCGTTTGTGTATATGGAAGAGATTCTGATCAGTACGGTTATGAGTCTAATATTTTCATCATTGCTTATGATCATACTCATCCTTATTTTTAACCCTAAATACTGAAAGCTTGGGCAGGCATAATGTCATAATGGGGATCTTTGTTTTATCAGCATTTCTGTTGTTAGGTAAGGCTGCACAGCTTCAAATATTTGATAACAAATATGAAAAGCTAGCCCAACGAAATACGCTAGATCAACAAACTATTTTCCCATCGAGAGGATTGATCTATGACCGGAACGGAGAATTGCTCGTATACAATAAACCCATCTATGATGTAGAAGTGATTTACAATCAAATAAATCCTGAAATGGATACAAGTCTGTTTTGTGAATTACTTGAGATTGATCGGATCACCTTTGAAGAAAATTTAAAGAAGAATTGGAAAAGTCCTAAATGGCATAAATCGATACCCTTTACATTCATGACAAAGATCAAGCCTGAAGTGTTTGCAAGATTTCAGGAGCATCTTTTTCGGTTTCCTGGTTTTCTTCCTAACGTAAGGAGTATACGTTCATATCCGCATACAAATGCTGCACACTTACTCGGCTACCTTGGTGAAGTAAATCAAAAGATCATCAATGATTCTGAAGGAATCTATCAACCAGGAGATTATATCGGTCAAAGTGGATTGGAGAAAAGCTATGAAACACATTTGCGTGGAGTCAAAGGAGTGAAACACATTATTACAGACAATCTTGGAAGAGAAGTAGCAAGTTTCAACGAAGGCACATTGGACAAGGCTGCTGAACCAGGCGTTGATATTATCACAAGCATAGATTTTGAATTGCAAAAGTATGGTGAGCATTTGATGCAAAACAAGAGAGGTAGCATCGTTGCCATAGAGCCATCTACAGGAGAGATACTCTGCTCTGTTTCCAGTCCGGGATACGATCCGAATTTATTGAATCTTGATCAAGATCGAGGAAAGGCTTTTCAAGATTTGCTCAATGATAATATCAATAAGCCATTCCTTGATAGAACTGTTTTGGCGAAGTATCCTCCAGGCTCGATTTTTAAACCGATCTTATCATTGATTGCTTATGAAGAAGACATTTTTTCTCCATGGAAAGCAGTGAGTTGTCCTGGATATTATGAATACAACACTTTTAGGTACAAATGCCACCCTCATCCACATCCAAGTAATGTGAAAATTGCATTGACGCATTCGTGCAACAGTTACTTTTTTGATATGGTGCGAGATGTCATCGAATTGGAGGGATATTATAAACCCGGTCGAGGTTTAAACAAAATGTCCATTCACCTAAATAATTTCGGTCTTGGCAGAAAGCTCGGAATCGATAATTCGTATGAGAATCCTGGTTTTATACCAACCTCAAATTACTATGATAGGTTGTATGCAAATGAAGTCAATGGTTGGAAATCAACCTATATAATGTCCATTGGTATCGGTCAGGGCGAATTGGAATTGACGACTTTACAAATGGCAAATCTTGCAGCCATTCTTGCAAATCGAGGAACTTATATTACTCCACATTTGGTGAAAGACTTTTCTCAAGAAGGCATTGATCTAGAACCAATGTATATGATTCCACAATCAACGGGTGTGGATTCTGCACACTTCGAACAAATTAATAAAGGACTTGAGTGGGTGGTAAAATACGGTACGGGTATCAATGCTTCCGTTCCAAGAACGAAGGTGGCAGGAAAGACTGGTACATCTGAAAATTCACATGGAAAGGATCATTCGGTATTCTTTGCATTTGCTCCAGTTGATAACCCTAAAATAGCTATTGCAGTTTATGTGGAGAATGCAGGTTTTGGAGCTGACTTTGCTGCTCCGATTGCGGGTTTGATGATGGAAAAATATCTGAATCGGGAAATCAGCCCATTCAGTACAATCAAAGAGGAAAAAGTGCTAGCACTCAATCTTATCGATCAGCCTCAGACCTAAATTTTTAAGATTTTTCACTAACTTTTTCATCGAAGAAAAACTTGCTCTACTTTTGCATCAATAATTGCACATGATAGTTTCTTGTATTGTAGCCACAGGTAAAAACAGAGAGATTGGGAAGGATAATGATATCCCATGGTATTTACCAGCTGATCTCAAATATTTTAAAAAGACCACGCTCGGTCATCACATTATTATGGGGAGGAAGTGTTTCCAATCTATCGGAAGACCACTACCAAAGCGAACAAATATTGTATTGTCTCGTGATCCATATTATATTATTTCCTCTGCAGTCATGGCCAGATCAATTCCAGAAGCACTGGAAATTGCGTATGAAAATGGCGAAGAAGAAGTGTTTATTATTGGAGGAGGAATGATTTATGAGTTTACCAAAGGGCTTTGGGATCGATTATATATAACGGAGGTTGATATAATCGTGCCTGAGGCTGACATTTTCTTCCCAAAATTAGAAATGGAAGAATGGAACTGCCTTTCGGAAGATTGTCATCAACCCGATGACAAAAATGAACATGCCTATTGTTTCAAAATATTCGAAAAGAAAACATGACTTCAAAGAAGACTTGCTACACTACGTGTGGAAGTTTCAGAAATTTGACCAAAGCAATTTAAGGACTACTGAGGGAGAAAAAATTATCGTTCAGAAACCAGGTTATCATAACCACAACGCTGGACCTGATTTTCTTGAGGCAGTTGTTAAAATTGGAGATAAAGTTTGGATGGGTTCGGTCGAGATACACATCAAGAGTAAAGATTGGATACTCCACAAGCATCAACATGATAAGGCTTATAACAATGTGATATTACATGTTGTGTTTGAACACGACAAAGAGATAAGGTATAGCAATTCTGTGCCTATTCCGACTTTAGAGTTGAATAAACGCATACAAGATCCGTTGATTCAAAAATATAAGGAACTGATGTTGAATGAAGAATGGATTGCATGTGCAAAGCAGTTTCATAAGATTGATAATCTGACCTTGATTTCTACGTTGGATAAAATGTTGATCAGTAGGATTGAACAAAAATCGATGAGGCTTGAAGGGCTTTTCCAAAAATTGAATAGCGATTGGGATGCATTGACTTATGCAACCATTGCAAGATATTTTGGTCTGAATGTGAATGCAGCTGGATTTGAGAGACTTATTGACTGTACAGGTTTCGAGGTGATTCTTAAAAACAAACATGATTTATTCAAAATAGAAGCATTGCTTTTTGGCCAATCCGGACTACTAGAAAACACAAAAGATGAGTATCCAAGGAAGTTGAAAAATGAATATGATTTCCTGTCAAAGAAGTACAGACTTCAACGCATGCAACCATATGAATGGAAATTCTCAAGAATGAGACCTTCAAATTTTCCCGGATTGAGAATTGCGCAATTGGCGAAACTCATTTTTCAAAATCAAAGATGTTTTTCCAAAATTATAGAAACTGATGCTGCGGTGGAAATGAAGAAGTTTTTTAAAATTGAGTTGAATGGATATTGGAATACACATTATAGATTTGATAAAGAGAGTCATTTGAAAGTCAAGAAAATTGGTGAATCCACTATTGATTTGTTGATGATTAATGTGATTGCACCCTTGTTGTTTTTCTATGGTATGAGAACAAATAAATACGAGATTAAGGAAAAGGCTATAGGCATATTGCGACAAATTCCGAAAGAAAGGAACAAGGTAATACGGTCTTGGGAGAAGTTGGGTGTTCGGTCTATGCATGCTGCTGATACACAAGCATTGATTTATATGAAGAAAGAATATTGTGATCAATTTAAGTGTCTGGAGTGTCCAATTGGTAGTAGGATAGTTTCTTCATAATTGTATTAAATATTAATATACAGATTGATTATTTTAAAGCGATGCTCATAGCAGGCTCCCGCACCCACCAAATTGGGAGGGCCAGCCCGCGTTTTTTGATCACTTATTGGGAAGCCAAAGGACAATACTACAACGCTTGAAATTTTATAAAAATCTCACACTAAAGAAACCTAAACAATTCTTTTGGGTTTATTTTAGCAATTCACATGAAATCAAATATTTTAGGTCGAATTCTTTTAGCTCCATTTTCAATCCTTTATGGAATTGGGGTTGCTTTCAGGAATGTACTCTATGAGTCAAAGCTGTTGAAATCAACAGAGTTCAGTGTGCCTGTAATTAGTGTCGGAAATTTGTCGGTGGGTGGAGCAGGGAAGACACCTCATGTTGAATACCTGATTCGACTTCTTCAAGATTATCTTAAAGTAAGTGTTTTAAGTCGAGGCTATAAAAGAAAGTCAAAAGGATTCAGAATGGTGAATACCAATGATGTGGTGACTGATACTGGAGATGAGCCTTTGCAGTTTAAAAGAAAGTATCCTACCACACCGGTATCTGTGTGCGAAAGTAGGAATATTGGCATTCCTCTTATGCTCCAGAAGCATCCAGATATTAAATGCATCTTGCTTGATGATGCATTTCAGCACAGAAGTGTGACGCCCGGATTGAATATTTTGCTGACTACTTTTGATGATCCATATTCACAAGACTATTTACTGCCTGCAGGTAGATTGCGCGAATTTCGAAGTGCTTCTACTAGAGCGGATATTATTATTGTGAGCAAATGTCCTAACGACTTGACCGAAGAGCAAAAATCGAAATTAAAAGAAGAGTTGGCTCCTCATCAAAATCAAAAGATATTTTTCAGCTATTACCAATATGGCGATCCTTATTTCATGTATAATCCCAATATTAAGAAACCACTGACCAAAGATACGAAGGTGGTTTTGCTGTCAGCCATTGCAAACACTGAATATTTATTGGATTATCTAGACCCTCAGTGTGAAATAGTGCAATTGCTGAAATATGAGGATCACCATTATTTCACCCAAAAGGAATTTGACCTTGTGACACGGATCATTAATGAGATCAATGATCCAAATACGATTATTGTGACTACAGAAAAGGATGCAATGCGGTTAGATTTATTCAGAAATGAGATTATAAAACATAAACTTCCTATTTTTGCGTTACCAATTAAAGTAGAATTTCATTCCAACCAACACTCTGAGTTTGATCAATTGGTCAAAGACTTTCTTATCAATTTTAAAGTTTGATGTATAAATCGCTCTCTTGTTGGTTGTTTTTCCTCGTTGGATTTCAATGCCTTATTGCTCAGTCACCACATTATGCTCCACATTCGCGAGCAGATCAATATATTCAGTCCATTGATATCCAAGATAGTACAAGTCTGAACTTTCATTCTGCTCTCAGGAATTATTATCGCAAAGATGCATCGGAATTATCATTGAAAGATTCATTGGCGTATACGACCAACGTCAGAAAAAAATTCCTGCTTACGGACAATCCAATGTTTGTTCATGACCATCCATTGACCGAAAAGAAAGATGGGTACTTGAAAGGTATTCTGTTTCGATATGATGCGAACCTTTGGAGTCTTGAAACGGAGGGAATCAAATTGTATTTAAACCCTATTTTGAATATTCGTTTTGGAAATGAAAAACAAAGAGATGGAATTCGATTTTTAAATCAAAGAGGATTTGAACTGTATGGTGCGATCGATGAGAAGGTATATTTTTATACCAACTTTTTAGAAAACCAAGGTAACTTCCATAACTACATGGAAGATCGTATCAGACGCTTTCAAGCCATTCCAGGATATTCATTCTACAAACCGTTTATCAGTTCTGTCTCGGAGGAATTTATTGGGAGAGACTTTGCGAATGCACAAGGGTATTTAGGGGTGCCTATAAGTAAACATTTTTCTTTTGAGTTTGGACATGGAAGACATTTTATTGGGCACGGTTATCATTCTCTGCTGTTGGAAGATTACAGTAATAATTATTTCTACCTCAAGTTGAATACAAGGGTTTGGAAATTGCATTATCAAAATATCTTTGCTGAATTGGCACCTATCAGTACACGATTAAATCCTGACAATACGCTCTTGCCCAAAAAGTACATGGCTGCTCATTACCTAAGTTTTAAGCCACGAGAAAATATCGAATTGGGTGTATACGAAGCGGTTGTTTTTGCTCGACCCGATCGATTTGAGTTTCACTATTTAAATCCTATTATATTTTACAGAACGGTAGAATTTTATCTTGATAGTCCAGACAATGTTTTGCTAGGTATGAATGCAAAATGGAATTTATTTAATAAAATTGGATTGTACGGACAGGTGGTAGTAGATGATATTAAATTTTCAGAACTAAGATCAGATCAGGGATGGTGGGGCCAGAAGTAT
>JAHDDD010000071.1 GCA_020629535.1 Saprospiraceae bacterium | reverse complement strand
TAATCCTAACACAGGAGAGATGCAGACAGATGGACTTGCCGGTGGTGTGTATTTGTTTGAATACTTTGTACCTGCTGATGGAAGTTGCGGAAGTGATGCTGCTCGAATCGAAGTTGAAGTGGTACAACAACCCAATGCTGGAGAAGATGTAGACATAGGTTATTGTTTTGGAGATACAGATGTACTGAGCTTATTTGATCAACTCGATGGTACTAGCCAGTACAATGGCATGTGGACACAATTGGATGGTCCTTTGATAAACCTGAGTAATCCCAATGCTGTGAATTTTGCGCCTATTGGTGCTGACACAGTAGTATTGGAATATGTGATTCCAGAGAATCAGGGTTGTCTGGCAGATACATCAGAAGTCATGATCAGAATTGAAGAATATCCAATTCTTGATTTTATTGAATTGAGGTGTGATGATAATATGGCCACCTATGATGTTTATTTTGAGACGAACACTCCGAGTCCACAAGCGGTGTTCGGATCTATCTTATATATAGGATTTACGCCTCAAGGTGTCCGGTCTTATGAAATTTTGGATATACCGGCAGATCAGGAATTTATCCTTACCATCACTTCTTTTGAAGGTTGTCAATCTATTGTCAATGCTGGAACTCCTGATTGTTCCTGTTCCTTTGTTGAAGCTCCATTGACAGGTGAAGATTATCAGATTTGCGAAGGAGATGCAATTCCAATCCTAGAGGTTGATGTGGCGCCAGGTTTTGGAGTCAATTGGTATGATAACACAGTGGGTGGTACATTGTTGGCTGCAGATTCACCAACATATGCACCACCGGTAAGTGAAATTGGATCATATGAGTATTATGTAGAATCTTTTGATTATGCTTCGCCTAATTGTGTTTCGAGTAGGAGGCGAGTGTTGTTGATCATTCATGGAGAATTTGATCTTCCACCCGTGTCAATGTTTGGATGTACAACAGATGGAGTGACGACATTTGATTTGGAGATGGCAAAAGAAGAATTACCCTACATCAATGATTTTGATGTAGATTTCTATCCCACCTTCGCAGATGCTCAAAATGAGACAAATGTGCTGGGTGACGTATACGATTCACCGGCGGGTGGTTCATTGTTCTTGAGGGTTAGGAATAATTTAACTTGTATAAATATTATTGAAGTTAACCTATTGGAAAGTCCCAATCCTGATGTGATCATTGAAGTATTGCCTGTTTCTTGTGGTACACTTTCACCAGACGGAACAATCATCATAACGAACAATGATCCTAGTCAGATACTTGAGAGAAATCTAAACTGCGGAACCTGGAGAACATCTCTCACCATTGGTGGCTTGGTTCCCGGGCCAAATGAATTGAAAGTAAGGAATCAGTATGGTTGTGTAATTCGGGAACCCATTGAAATAACTTCATCATCACCATTCGATCTGATCACTTTTGAGAAAGAGTGCAATAACATGGGTACAAATTCTGATCCCAACGATGATGTTCATGAAATCATCATACAAGCAGATGGTGATCCTAATTCATTTCTAGAAGTTTATCAAGATGGAGTCTTGATTCAGGTTGTTAACTATGGCTACGAACAAACCATTGTCCTTGAACCAAATGGTACTGATTATAGATTGGAATTGGTAGATCCAAGCGAACCTGATTGTGTGGATTTTAAACCTGTTGGGATTATACAACCATGTTCTGATGAATGTGGATTTGAAGACGTGATCATTGAAGATTATATATGCAACGATGCATTTACTACACTTGATCCTTTTGATGATACCTACTTGATAGAAGTTGTAGCTACTGGATTTAATACTTCGGCTAACTGGTATATTCTTGAAGAGCCAAATGTTACGGCTGCTTTCGGAGAAAATATTTTGCTTGGTCCATATCCGGTATTTGGAGGTCCAGAAGTATTGACTTTGGTGGACGAATTAAACGAAGAATGTTTTTATGAAATCGAATTGACTCCACAGCCATGTTCTGGTGAATGTAGTATTGAAGTCAGCGAATTTCAGCAGATAGCTTGTGTTGATAATGGTACTGCAACCATCGATACAGATGACGTGTACGATATTTCATTTACAGCAGAAACATTGAATCTTGGGTTCAATGAATATTTGATATTGTACGAAGGAGATACACTTGGTCCTTTCCTCTATTCTGAAGAATCAGAAATTCAGAATATTGAGGCAAACGGAACTGAGATCACATTGACAGTGCTAGATGCACAAGATCCCGGATGCGGACAAGATGTTACAGTACTACTGGACGCTTGTAGTGTTTGCGAAGAAACATCGAGCATCGTTCAAGATACATTGAATTTGAATTGTGATTCTGATCCATTGAGTGCCATCGTTAATTCGACCTCAAGCGGCGTATACAGTTGGCGTGAGTTGGTGTCAAATGCAGAGTTTCAAGATTCCACCGATTTTGAATTTACAGTTCCTGGTGAATATGCCTTGTCTATTTTGCACAACAATGGTTGTGTTACAGGAGATACCATAGTTGTAACGCAAGATAATCCGATTCCAGTGGCAGATGTAGTTGATGATTTGACCATCAATTGTTTGGTCGATGAAGTCATGTTGGAAGGAACCACAGAATATGAAGACAACGTACAATACGAATGGTACAATATAAATGAAGAACTCATATCGACGGAACCTTCTTTAATGACATCTACACCGGGCACTTACTTTTTTGTGGTCCGTGATTCGATAACAAAGTGTGAATCTGCTGTTGAAGTGTTGAATGTTATGCAAGCCACTGATCCACCTTTGGCAGCATTGAATGTTTCACCTTCGGAGATTTTGACTTGCGATATTAACCAGATCGATATAACGATTGATGGCCTTGAAGACAGTTTTGAGATCACTTGGGACATCGACGGAGAAGAATTCGTACAGGACCAAATTAGTTTGAATACTCCGGGTGTTGTCAATGTTACAGTTGTGAATACAGACAATGGATGTACCCAGGATTTGAATGTCGAAATTGTATCAACCGTTGAAAGGCCAGAAGTGCAATTGAGTGTGCCAGATACATTGACTTGCGAGGTAGCATCATTGTTTATAGAGTCCGCAGGTTCAACCATTGGACCGGATTATACATACACCTGGTTTGATTCATTACAAAATGAACTGACCACTCCAGTCGGAGGAAATCTCGAGGTAACAAATGGAGGAATGTACTTTCTTGAAATTTATGATGACGTAACGGGATGTTTTACCTTGGATTCTATTTTCGTTGTTGAAGATAGACGAATCCCCGATATTGAGGCGGGTGATAATATTCAATTGGATTGCAACGGTTCGACGGTATCTGTTGATGCTATTTCCGAACACGATGGAGTCTTGGATTATTTTTGGGAAGATGAAAATGGGGGAGTGATTGTTTCCAATGCTTCCATTGAATTTACAGAAGAAGGAACTTTCTGCGTTAGAGTGGTGGACGTTTTCTCAGGTTGCGAATCAGTATCAGATTGTGTAGAGGTGACAGAAGATTTTGTCGAGCCAGCTACGAGCATGTATATATTTCCTACAGATACATTGACCTGCGAAGAAGATGAAATTCAAGTAAGTCTTGAAAATACAGAAACTGATTATGTAGCTTCTTGGACATTAAATGATGAAAGCTCAGAAGACTTAGAATTCTTGGCAACAGAGGGTGGCGAATTATTGGTCACAGTAACAGATACGAGCAATGGATGCCAGCAATTTTTGATGGAAGAAATATATGATATTCGTGAGCTTCCAGATATTGCAATGGAAGTAGTCGATACCTTGGACTGTATTACCCCAACTGTTGTAATCAATACTGAAGGATCAAGTAACGGATCTGAGTATGTGTACACTTGGTTTGATAGTGAAGGAGTAGAATTGCAAAATGGCGAAATGCTTGAAGTTTCTGAAAGTGGAGAATACGAACTCGAGATACTCAATACATTGAATGATTGTGCAATTGATGAAAGTATCTCAGTACCAGAAAACTATATTCCACCATTTGTCCAGACGCTAGATGAGGCTAGTTTTCCATGTGATTCAGATACGATGATTTTGGAAGCTACCTTTGATGATCTTGAAAACGTTTCAATAAATTGGACAAATACTGATGGTCTTACTATTGATGATGCGAACCTTCCTAATCCTTCCATCTTTGATGCGGGAGAATACGTGGTTGAAGTACAGAGTTTGGTCAATGGTTGTGTGAGTACTGATACCATAGTTATAACCAGAGGCTCTTTTGATATTTTAGGCGTACAAGCAGAACTCATGAATCCAAGCTGTTTTGGAGATGAAAATGGAATGATTGTTATCTCAGATGTCAATAGTTCAGGAACTGATTTTACATATAGTTTGGCTGGCTCTAATTCCACATCAGACAATATCTTCCAAGATTTGGCTCCAGGTTCATACTTGCTTGAAGTTGAGAATGCAGAAGGCTGCACATTTTCAGATACCTTAGCATTGGAAACCCCAATTGACATAGCTCTTGATCTGACGACCGGCGGTGTTCTTGAATTGAATTTGGGCAATGATCTTTTGATCGAATCGATCATTAATTTCCCTGAAGAAAATATTGGAAGTATTCAATGGATTGGAGAAAATATTCAATGTGAGAATTGTTTGAATACAATGGTGCAACCTGACTTCAGCTCAACTTATGAATTGGAGATCGTCGATATTTTTGGGTGTTTGGTCAGTAATTCTATCACCATTACCGTAACGGAGAATATCTTTATGCCAAATATTTTTAATCCAACAGAAGAAGGTGATAATGGTAGGTTTACAATATATGGATTGGAGTTGGTTGAGGAAGTGAAAGATTTTAGCATATACGACCGATGGGGGAATGTGGTCTTTCAAAGACAGAATATTCAAAATCCGCAATCTGATCAAGTTGCTTGGGATGGAACTTGGAATGGTGCAGATTTGATTCCTGGAGTCTATGTTTATAAAGCAGAACTATTGCTAATCAATGGAACCGAAAGGGTTGTGCATGGTGATGTAACCCTTACACATTGATCAATTTAAATTATTGTCCAATCTGATGAAACCATCTGCTGATTTTGTTGGTTAATGAATTGAAAATAGCAATTGAGCATTGATTAAATTTTTAATTTATCTGGTCGTTTTTGGTGGAAGCATAGGCTTCGTGCTTTTTCAAATTTGGAGTTTCTTTTTCACCGTCGGCGGTTCTCGAGGAAGAATGTCAAAAGACAAAAGTCTCCTTCTAGAACTCGCTGAAGAATGGAATGAAAAATTGGTTCCACTTGACCATGAAGAATTGAGTCTCCTTTCACTTAATGCCATTACCCAAAAGGTGCCAAAAGGAATGTATTACACAGAGAAAGGTATTCTTTCAAGTGTATATGAAGAACCACTAATCAGCTATGGCTATCGTAAATATTTTGGTCGAAAAGCAATTCTTGTAGCACGCACAGTTGACAGTATTTTTGAATTTATTCAGCGCGGAGCGAATTTCGAATTGCGGATCAATAATCATCAAAAAGGATTTATTTCTGAAGGTGGAAAGTTAATGAATGGGCAAGGCAAAGAGGTGGCTACTTTGCAGTTAGAGAAGCTTCCGGGGCATCATGATGTTTTGATTGAAGGTCAAAAGTTAGCGACCATTGTCGATCCGGAGTATGATACCATCACTCAAAATTCGCGTGCCTTTAGCCAAATAAAATCTTGTGATGAAGAACAAAAGAACCTTCTCACCGCTTTAACATTGTATAATAACCTTTTGAGAGAATAATTATGAAGAAGTTTATTGCCTACCTCAGCATGTTCCTTGCGGCGAACATTACAATGCAAGCTCAAACAGATGAGCCAAACATTCAGCAGAGTTTTGAAGATATTCTTCAAGATATGGAAATGATGTTTGATACGTCTCAGTTTTCTCAAATCTTCGGGTTTGAATTATCAGAAGAGATGTTCCCTTCCACGGAAGATCTTGAAAGTATGGAAAGAAAGTTGGAGCAAAATCTTTCTGATTTTGAGGAATTGGACATGACGGAGTTGGAGACTATGATGCAAGATTTTTTCCAAATGTTTGAAATGGACATGCTCCCAGGGTTAGAGAAAGAGGTAGAAGAGACAGACGAGAGTGGGAGAGTGAAGAAGAAGATTTAGTAGCTTCGGCCATTTGGCTGAATTCAACAAATACAGTTTATATTTTATTTTTTCGAAACAAGATCGATAAGATTGAGCTGAAGACATTTTTTGAGTCTTTGTCAACTTCTTTCTTTGTTGAATCTTGACCTTCCATGAATTTGATTTGTTCAACGGGATCAGGGCCTTCTGTTACATCGATAGTAACAATTGTGATGTTATCTTTTCCGCCCAATATATTTGCTTTTGCCAAGAGATTCGGAGCAATATCATTGCTTTGAGAGCGATGTGTATGAACAATGTTTTCAATTTCTTTATCTGGGACCATAGCATTTAGACCATCTGTGCATGCCACCAAAAAATCTCCTTTATAAATATCAAAGATTCGACACTCAGGGGTAGGTTGTGAATTATCACCCAATGATTGCAAAATAATATTTGAATAGGGAGATAGTCGTGCTTCTTCAGGAGTCAAATTACCAGCCAGGACTTTTTTCCAAACTACGGAGTGATCATTCGAAAGTATTTCCAGATTGCCAGATCTAAAAGTTTGAATCTTTGAAGTTCTTTTTTTTGAATGTCGGTAAATTCTACTGTCTCCAACCCAAGCTATTGCCAATTTAGAATAAAAAATACAACCAATCAGGATGGTGGTACCCATACCTTTACATCTAGAATTTTTGCTAGCATGTATTTTTATTTTTTGATGTGAATGTTGAATTGTTTGACATAGGGTTGAACAAATATCATCAACCGTCATTTTGCTTTTTAGATTTCGGGAGAGATAGTCTGCGCTGGTCTCAATCGCCATTGAAGATGCCACTTCTCCAGCTGCTTCACCACCCATACCATCTGCTACAATAAAGGCAGTTATTTGATCTGGGGAATGGGTGATTCTGCCATTTTTAAATGACCAATCATTAAGACTGGTGTTTGAAGTAATACTAAATGCATCCTCATTGATTGTTCTGACTTTACCTACGCTGGTAGCAGAATTTATTAAAAGATTAAATGGCAGTTTTTTCATTATTGATTGGATGTCCAGTGAAAAAGGGAAACGAAAAAATACAATGACCTTTGAATGATTTGATATACATGAATTCAAAGAATAGCTGAACTTGCCGAGAGTTTTTCTTTTTATTTTCTGAATAGAAATATTTATAGTTCATTTTGGAAGTTGATGTTAAAATGGCCGTGTATGTCAATGAGGTTGAATATAATTCATAAAAATATAATTATCTTCGGAATGAAGCATCACGGTTTTTTGGTGTTTTCAAAATTAAAGTAGAAGGAAGTCAAATTTTTTTAATTAATTATTTTCCTTCTTTAACAATCATAGCTACCACTTTCAATATGCAACATCTGATATTTTATAAAGCGGATTCCAATCTAATCGATAAGCTTTCTGACTATAACTTTCCTTCTGACCAGCCATTTACCCTCCACTTTTGTACGGACTTTCTTCAGACCATAAAATTGGTTGAGAGAAAAATGGCCGATTTGGTATTCTTTTTTACAAATGATTTGAACGTTTACAATAGAACTCAAATAGTTCAATTGCAAAATCTTGGAGTGAAGGTGTGTTTGTTTAGTAAAACATCTTGGGCTATGGATGCCTGGAGGCTAGGCGTTTTTCAATTCGATGATTATCCGATTTCCATTGAAAAAGTGAAAAATGGTCATAGAAAATTGCTAAGAAAAAGTACTGGGTTTAAAACAGCATTCATCACTATCAAAACCGATGAAGGTGTTATTAAACTTGATTTGCACAACATTGATTATCTCAGAGCTGCAGGAAATTATACCCTAATTCACACAAGTGATGGGAAATCTTACATTCAAACCAAACAATTGGGACAGTATGAAGTTCTTTCAGCAAAAGTGGATTCATTAAAAAGGGTGCATAGATCACTTATTATAAATTTTGATAATATAAAAAGTATTGGTAAACAAATGATTGTATTCAAAACCAATCATAAATCACTTAAAATTTCTAAAACAATGGAATCGAAAATCAAAAAGATCCTTTTGGGCGCATAGTCTTTTCATACACTTGTTTTATTGATTCATACACAAATAATGCAGTCCAATAAAATGCTCAATAGTTTTATTGGTAAAATTAAGAAACATGAAAAAGTTTAGAATAAACACTCAAGGAGCTAAGTCCAAGCTTAAGTTTTTAAATGTTCCTTCAAGAATGAGAAGTGAAATTGTAAATGGTTCATTATTGTTTGGAGCTGCTTTTGGTAGTTATGGTCTTTTCAAATTGATTGGTTCTGGTTTACAAGAACAAGAAGTTGAGCCTGATCCGGATGATTATGTGATCTGTGATGGAGAAGCTATTGAGGTGGAGGTAGATTTCGAAATTCCGGAAGTTGTTGAAGAGGTGGGATTTGCAGAGGCATTTGCAGAAGCTAGAGCAGAATTAGGGCCTGGAGCCTTTTTTGAATTTGAGGGACGAAGTTATAATACTTACTATGCTGAAGAATGGGATGCACTTCAATCAGAAGAACAATCTACATTCGAAACTAGTATAGCCGATGCGATTGATGTAGAATCCTTAGAAACAACTACCATTGTGACCGTTGATGAAATGGAGTTTGTGGATTCAGAGCAAGAGATTGAAGTTTTTATTGATGAAGGGCCACAAAACACGGAGCACAGTTCAAAAGAACCATCAGAGTTTGTAGATAATGAGATCAATTTGGATACAAGTGAGTTTGATCTTGAAGTCGCAGAATCCTCTAGCATTGAACATCACCCATCTGAAGACAATGTACAGTTCGTTGAAGTCAATATTCAATCAGATCCAGGAGGAAGTTCAGATTTTAATGATCCTTTGTTCAAAGAGGAAAATGAGGTCACTCAAACAAATGATGTTGATTTAGTAGAAAATGAATCAAGTGATTTTCACGATCCACTTTTTGATAATTCAAATGCTGTTAATTCAGAAAGTTCATCGGGCTCATTATTCGCAGAAAGTGCAAGAGAGAATGACGAAGAATTTAAGATGAAGAGTACTGATGTTGATACTCCGTCTGGTACTGATAAAAGTTTGTTTGCTCAGAATATTGAATCTGATACAGAAGCATCATTGACATATGAAGAGCCAGCAGAATTGGAAAGTGAAAACAAGTTTTCAGTCGAAGATGAAATAGATGATATGGCAGATTTGGATGAGATGGATACATCCTCTGATTTGGATGAGTTCGATTAAATTTCGAGTTTTGGATTTATAATGACCAATGAATAAGGTATACACTATAGGAAGAGCCAAGGATAATGACTTGGTGATTGAAAGTAAAAATGTAAGCAATCATCACGCTTTGCTTAAGGATATTGATGGGACTCTAATTTTAGAAGATAACAATTCTTCAAATGGGGTGTGGGTGAATAACAGGAGAATAAGTGCGAGTGAAATCAATTTCCTTGACAAGATTTTTCTTGCTGAGACTGAATTCAATCTGAAAAAATATCTGAAAATTGAGGGAGATAAGATTAAGGGAATCATAGATCAAAATGATACTTCTCAACTGTTTGGAAGATTGAAAAAGATTGAACAAGAATTTGAAACAGAAAAAGATGCGATAAATAAGTTGACAGGTAAGAATATGATTTATTTTAGAATATCTGTCATTGCTATTATGTTGATAGGTATGTCAAGGGCAATTTTCCCGAACCTTTCTTCAGTCATGCAGTATTTAATTCCTGTAATTATCATTGTAGCTGCCGCTTCAATATATTTTTACGTGCAGGCTATGGAGGCGGGTCGAGAAAAGGAAAAACAAAGAAAACTTGCTAAGGATAAATATAAGTTGAAATTTGTGTGTCCGACATGTGATAATTTCATAAATGACTCAGCTAGTTTAATTGAAATGAAGCAAGAGTATAAATGTAAATATTGCAAAACTTTGATCTATAAAAAACCAAAATAACCTTTGAACCAGGACGAATTAGATATTACACCGTATCTCAAGGTTGAGACGATAGAAAAGGAAACTCACAAACTATACCTGAAGGAAGGATTAAATACTATTGGACGGAAGTCTGCAGAATCAGAATCCAACATCCAAATTCCAACAGGCGATGCTCGTATGAGCAGAAGGCATTTTTATATTTCTGTGACTGGAAATGAAGCCAAGGAAATATCATTTTTGTTGTATGATGCAGATAGTACAAATGGAACCATCCTCAAAGGATTTAAGGAAGAGCCATTGTCTACTTTTGATAAAATCTATCTCAAGAATTTGGATGTTGTTATTGCAGGTAAAACCAAAATAGTTCTTGTCATTCCTGAAAAATTAAGATGTGTGCCTGCGTTTAGAAACTATGGCAAGTCTGATCAAAAAACAGTAATTCTCGGTAAAAAATAGTTTCCCAAGACCGGATCAAGAAAACCGGAACAAGTCGTTTCAAGTATTTTCGCATTTTCTTTTCCTCGCCATTTACTTTCCCCAAAGTAAAAGAACATTACATTATACAAACTCACACAAATCATGAAACACCTAATTTGGACAACAGCACTGCTCATCTTGAACCTAACTTCTTTTGCTCAATGCACACAAGGAGATTGCAAAAATGGACACGGATTATTGGTCTTTGAAACAGGCAATAAATACAAAGGAGAATTCAAAGATGGTAAAAGACATGGCGAAGGAACCTTCATTTGGAAATCAGGGGCCAAATATAAAGGCGATTGGAGAGATGACCAAATGAGCGGCACCGGAACCTATATTTACCCAGATCGAAGACATTACAAAGGAGAATTTTCTAACAATAAAATTCATGGAACCGGAACACTCTTTGATGCAGAAGGAAGCATTTTAAAAGAAGGAGAATGGGAAATGGGAGAATTCGTTGAGCAAGAAGTGGTGGAGCAAAAAAAGAAGAAAGAAGAAAAACCGGAACCAAAAAGACAACGCAACATTGAGCCAGAAGAAGAAGAGGTTGATTTTGCACAAGATGAAGACGAAGATGATGATGAAGATGAAGACGAAAAAGTCACTCACACCTACGTTTGCTTGGGAGCAAGTGTTTGGAAATACATCGATCCTTCTTATCAGTCAATTCACCCTTGGCATAATATCACCGGATATGCGAAGGCTGTGGAACCAATATTTCTTTCATACGAATTTGG
Organism: Saprospiraceae bacterium; assembly: GCA_020629535.1. Classification (GTDB taxonomy): domain Bacteria; phylum Bacteroidota; class Bacteroidia; order Chitinophagales; family Saprospiraceae; genus JAHDBF01. The sequence goes on along the minus strand of JAHDDD010000071.1, from coordinate 2,762 downwards.
AGTGGCTCCATTCCTTTCAATAGGGCCACTTGTAGGAGTCTCTCAGATTGAAATTTATGGAACGGGCGAATACGAAGGATTGGCCGCAAAATATCAGTACGCGTTTGGTGGAGGAAGATTGGTTTTGATGCCTTTTGCATTGGCTGACGGAAAAGTAAAACCTTACATAGGAGGAATGGCAGGATATATGATCGTTAATCCTTCTGATTTTCAACTGAATTCTGTTGCAAGAACGCATTTGAATGTAGCGCAAGGTGGAGTCATATACGATGCATTTCTAGGAATCAGATTATTTCCAACTGAAAACCTAGGGATTTTTGCAGAAGCAGGATACAACTTTAGCAAATTCACAACAGGAATTTCCATCAGATTTTAAAATATAGTCGAAAGGGCATGGACTGAAAAGTCTTGCCCTTTATTTTTCAGGATTTAAATCCCATTTGTACATAAGAAACTCCTCGCTTTTGGTCTTACCTACACTTTCAAAACATTTCTGAGCAGGAATATTTTCAGTTCCAGTTCCAAGCCAGGCAAAAATACAACCACGCTTCTTTCCCTCGTCAATCAATCTTTGTACTAAATGCCTTCCAATGCCTTGATTTCGCATTTGTGGAGAAACACCCACTTCATTGATCCATAATTGCGACTTTTTATCTGGATGAAAATATTCCACAGCTGAAGCCATGCCAACCACAGTATCATCATTCAAAGCCAAGGACATCAGGTGTCGAGAACAATTCAAGAAATCATTCAATGAATCTTCTTTGATCGGATGGTCAAAAACCTCTGGAGCTATGTTGCTCAGTAAGTGCTTGTTGCTATGATCTAGTATAACAATTTTCACATTGTTTTTAAAAAGTGCATCTGAACTCATGAGCCCAATACGTGACTTGTTTTTCTGACCTTGACCTGCCCATTTGTTTTTTCTTTCTTTTCGTATAGGGCCATCAAGACCTTTTCTGGAGTGAAAGGTGCATCAAACTTCAAAGTATAATCTGGATTGAATGCTTTAATGGCATTCATGATAGCAAAGTAAGCACCAATGCCATACATTAACGGTGGTTCTCCAACAGCTTTTGATCGACGAATGGCAAATTTATGTCCCTTTGTTTTCAATGGTGTAATATCGATTTCCTTTGGCACAGAATAGATATCTGGAATTTTATATGTTGAAAGGGCATTTGATAGTAATCTTCCTTTTTCATTGTACAATAGTTCTTCCATCGTCATCCAACCAATGCCTTGCACAAGGCCACCTTCGATTTGTCCCCAATCAATGGCTTTGTTCATGCTTTTGCCAAAATCGTGAACCAATTTGACGTAGTTGATGTCGTAGATGCCACGTATACAATCAACCGTCACACAGGTAATCGAGTTGCCGTATACGTGGTATGCGAATGGATGACCTTTTTCTTTCTGCTTGTCAAAGTGAATGACCGGAGTAGAGTAGTGTCCGTTTTCGGTAAGGCATACTCTTGCAAGGTGTGCTTTTTGGATCAAAGAATCCCAATCTAATTTCGTTTTCTTGCCTTTTTTATAGACTACTCCCTTTTTGATATCCACATTTTTTGAGCTCGTTTCCAGTTCTTTCGCGGCCACCTTTTTTAGCCTTTTCAGTAAAGCTTCACTTGCGATTTCAGCAGCTTTTCCGTTTAAGTCTGCTGTTGAGCTGGCAGCTGACGGAGACGTATTCGCCACTCTGGTTGTATTCGTTGTTTCGATCTTTACCTTGTCGGTGGAAATCGAAAAAACATCAGAAACCACCTGAATCATTTTTGTGTTCAGTCCTTGTCCCATTTCTACGCCTCCGGTGCTTACGCCAACGCTACCATCTTGATAGATGTGAATCAAGGCACGTGCATTGTTCATCGGCGTATTGGTAAACGAGATTCCAAAGCATACTGGCATCAATGCCAATCCCATTTTTTTATCCTGGTTCTGTGCATTAAAATCGCTAACCTTTCTTTCCAGTTTTTTAATGTTGTATTTATCCAAACACGTATCCCACGAATGTTTTGCTTCGCACTTTTCTGCAACCTGGCCATACGGAAATTCCGACCCATCTTTGAGTAGATTTTTTTCCTGAATTTTTCGTGCAGGAACATCCAATTTCTCTGCTGCCAATCGAATAGCAGATTCAATGACGAACATACCTTGGGGTCCTCCGAAACCTCTGAATGCGGTATTGGGTGGAAGATTCGTTTTACAGGAGTATGCTGTAGCAACTACATTTGGAATGTCGTAACTATTGGTGGCGTGAAACAAAGTTCTTTCCATCACCGCGGGTGACAGATCTGCAGAGGCACCAGCATTTTGATGAAAGGTAGTTTCGTATGCAAGTATTTTTAAATCTTTGCTCAATCCAATCTTAAAATCAGATCGATAAGGGTGTCTTTTTCCGGTCATTCTCATATCATCCATCCTTGCAACAGAAAGCTTCACAGGTCGTCCGGTCACTTGAGCACCAAGTGCCGCCATGACGCCCCAGGCTGTAGCCTGATCTTCTTTTCCACCAAATCCTCCACCCAAGCGTGTGACATCAACTTCAATTTTGTGCATTGGCAACCCCAGAACCTTTGCTGCCGTTTTTTGGACAGCTGTAGGACCCTGTGTAGAAGAGGAGATTCTAATTGATCCATTTTCCATAGGGAACGCATACGCCCCTTGGGTTTCTATGTATAGATGTTCTTGACCATTACTGTCAGCGGTTCCTTTGAATACATAGGCGCATTCTTTAAATGCTTTTTTCGTATTTCCAATCT
>JAHDDD010000070.1:3309-14035 GCA_020629535.1 Saprospiraceae bacterium | reverse complement strand
CTTCTAGGTATGGTGTTTCGCACTCGCAAGCTGGTGTTGGTGGTATTGCATCTTCTAGTGTAATAAGTCCCCAGCAATAGTTACCAGTACAGACATCGAATACTTTGTATGTCAATGTCTGGCCTACATAATTACCTATATAATTTTCATCGTTTTCGTCATTAAGTTCTACAGGAACATCATTGATTCCTAAAACTTCGTATCCGAAAAACTGAGCATTATCTGCATTTTCTAAAAATAAATCAGCGTTGAAAGGTCCTATTCCGCAATTCTCATCAAGACTTAAGTAGATGTGATCATTGCAGTTAAGTTGTCCTCCGCTGTGTACTAGCATATCTACAGTAGTCATAGCAGTACAACCTGTATCAGCCGTAAAAGACCAAGTTACCAAGTGAATACCTGGTCCATATTCCGCTGGATCAAACTCACTGACAGGCATACCATTTATTTTAATATTTAGAATTCCAGTTTGACCTGTTGATTCTGAAACTGCAGATACTAATTCCACAGGATCATCAGTCGCACAGAAATCTGTTTGAATATTAGGCTCAGAAAGTTCAGGGTTGTCTACAACGTTGATTAACATTGAACAACATCCTTCATTTCCGTCAAGATCCAAAGCCGTATATGTTAGAATCGTTTGACCCAATGGGTATTCATCTGTAGATTCTCCTGATCCTGTTAAAACTGTAGCATCAGGCAAAACCGCTGAATACGATACAGTTGCAACTCCACAATTATCTGTGATTGTTGGAGGTGCTGCTAAGGCATCACCCGCACAGACTGTGATCGGATTAAGTTTTTGCATTGACACATCGTCAACATAAACTGAACCAGGTTCAGCATTGAAATTTAAAAATATAACTACTGGTCTAGCAATGACCGAACCTGCTGGAGCTTCGATACATCCTCCTACTTTTGTCCAAACATCTGCAATAGCAGGAACTGTTTGATTAAAGTCACCCAACACAGTCCCAAAAGGACCATTTATAATATTGCCAGCGGCATCAAAAAATTCTATTTTCACTTCGGCCCATATACCTGAACCTACTATATTATCATTACTTGAAGTAAGCATGTTTGCATTCATGCACATAACGTCACCTTCTACACATGGTATGTCTTGTGTGATTCCTGAAACTCCACCAATAGCGTTAGAGTTATCACCGCGGAAGAGTTTTGCGGTTGTTTTATCCGGGTATGACAATCCTCCATCTTCAAAGACATCTCCAAACTCATCCCATGAAGAAAAATCAACTGGTACTGGAAATGCACTTGGTGCATCAACTCCTTCAAAACCTCCATTCACGATGGTTTCTGTTGCAGAAGGACAACTAACTGTTGGTGCTTCGTCGTCTCCCGCACAAACAGAGAAAGAAAGATTTGAAACGTTGACAACTATATCATTTGCAACAGGTGCATTTGAAAAGTCCGTGATGGCAATTACCACTGCATATCCATTCGATCCTGGGGGAGCGCCGGGTGCAAAAGTAAATCCATTCACTGGAGTCCCATCTGCTAATCCTCCACCAATTGAGCAAACGCCAGATCCATCAATAACTCCATCAAATGCCAAATATTGACCATTTGGTGGGCCACCTGTTCCATTCTCAATTCTGAATTCGATATTAACAGGTGCATCACCCGCAATTAGTTCAACATCTGCTGTCAAGCAAATATCATTTACAATATCAGGTAAGCAGATATTTTCAACTCCACCAACTGAAAATACATTGGTCACTCCTGCAGGAATGGTAAATGTACCTGACCCTGTCAACGGATCGAACGATGGGAATACCGTGTTGGCTGTTGAAAAACAACTAAAATCCTGACAAAATTCCGCTGAAAACACAAAAGGGTTTCCATTTGTCGCTAAATCAATGTCCAATTGCACATCACATCCTGTACATGAATTACATGTGCCAGAAGTAAGGCTGCACTGGGCATTTAATCCTAAAGAAAGGCAAAGAAAAAACAGTAGAATAACTGTTCTCATGAGATTGAGTTTTTTGGTTAATTGATTTCGTATTTGCAATTCACTGGCAGTTATTGTCCTGAAATGCGAACAAAATTTCGTCTTTGATCAATGATCTTGCCGAATTGCTTGGGCAAATATATCTACTAGGTCGTATTAAAAAAAATATATTTGTTAAAATCGTCTAATTTATTTTCACTACTAAATATCTCTTAAAAATGCATTGAGTTAAAGTGAAAAGAATCAAACAAATATGTATGCATATTCCAACTATATCTTTACGCTCAAACCGAGAAGAAAATTCAAACCGGCTTGAGGATAGACAAAGTTTTCAGTGATAAATTCCTGAAAAACATATGAGTAAGTGTAACCGTTACTTGCAAATTTTTCATTGAGAATATTGTTAATCTGTGCATTGATTCTGATGTGATCAAAATTCCCAACCTTGACTTCATAATGCATCAAAAGATTGTTGATCAAATATGGGTCGAGCGACCTTGCATCGTTGCTTGTATTATCCAAAAATTGTTTGCCAACATACTTCGTTTGCCACGCCACTTCAAATCCATCAAGTAAGCGATAACTAATCTGACCAGCACCGATAACATTTGGAGAAAGAGTGATGTCTGTGTTTTCGTGCACATTTGTCAGCACTTCTCCATTGTCATAATTGTAAATGATCTCCTCAAATCGTTCGATTTTATTTTGACTTAAGGTGGTATTTGCTTGTAACTTCAATTTGTCAAATGGCTTTAACCCCAACTCAATTTCGATGCCTCTTCTATAGCTATCTGGTACATTTGTTCGCAGATTTGCACCAACATTGTTTAGCTCACCTGTGATGACCAATTGATCTTGATAATCCATCAAATAGAGATTGACGGCGGCGTCCCATTTTTCTCGTTCAGACCTGAATCCCAATTCATAATCAAATAAGGTTTCATGTTTGGGTAACTGACCTTCAGGTTGGCTCAGAAAATCGTTTCTATCAGGTTCTCGGTTGCCAACAGCAAAACTGCCATATACTTGTGTTTGATCATCAAGCATATAAGTTAGGCCTGCTTTGGGATTGATGAAATTCATATTTGAATTGATATTATGGCGAACATTGTCATCATCTCGACCTTCTACATTGTAATTCACAAAGCGGTATTGAATATCACCAAATAATGAAAGCTTATTTAGAGCATATTCTAGCTTGAAGAAACTATTGAGGTCGGTTTTCTTTCCTTCGTTTGAGTAATATCTTCTTCCTTGATCTACTTTTTCATTTATGTCCCAACTCACAATATTTCCAAAATGGTCTCCTGTATAGTAATGTCCGGCCAAACCATAATGCAGTTTAAAGTTGTTTTCAAATTCCCATTTGAAATTTCCCACAGCTCCAAAAAAGTGATTGTCAAGCCATTTTCGTCTGACCAAATCAGTAACCAGAATCACTTCATCTGTGAGCGTATCTGTCACGCCATTGAGCCCATATTCAGACAATTCCTGATCTGTTTCAAATTGTTCGAAAAACCCCAATCCTCTGGTGTAATGCAATGAAATGTTGGACTGAAAATAATCAGAAGGTGTACTACCCCAGTGGAATTGATAATGATCTTGCTGATAATTGTCAACCTGATTTTCGTATAAATAGTAATTGTATCGTTCGTCTGAATCAAATAAATTAGTGGAATCTTGGGCTCTGCTATATATGCCAAACTTGTTTCTTTCGAAATGATCTTGAAGAGCTTGATCATCACCTTCGAATTTTGATTCTGGAACACCCCACCAAGCTTGATAAGTATCTTCTTGGCCTGAAAAATAATCAAATCGGATGGTGGAGGTATTAGAAATTCTTCCTACGCTGAGATACCACGAACTTAAATCAGAGGTTGCACGATCGATGTAGCCATTTGACTTTATGAGAGAAAATCGGCCATCAATAAAAAGGGAACTATTGAGCAAACCGGTGCCAAGCTTTACATTCATTTTCTGTGTATTGAAAGACCCATAACCTAGATTCACTTCAGCGTAATTGTTTTGATAAATCTTATGTGTATTCAATGCCATGGTACCTCCGAATGCTCCAGTCCCATTGGTGGATGTACCGACGCCACGTTGAATCTGAAGGTCAGCCAATGAGCTTGAAAAGTCGGGTAAATCCACCCAAAAAACAGTTTGTGATTCTGCATCATTCAATGGAATACCGTTGATGGTTACATTGACCCTTGTTGGGTCAGACCCACGGATACGCATACCGGTGTAACCAATACCTGCACCTGCATCAGAGGTAGCCACCACACTCGGTGTAAATTGAACAAGAAAAGGGATATCCTGTCCTAGATTCATATCCTCTAATTCACTATCATCAATGGTTTTATGGGGAAACGGGGCTTGATCTTCAAGTCTATTGGTCGTAATCTGAACAGCTTCTAAATCGTAACTAAATCCCTCTAAAAGTATATCGATTTCTATGTCTTCATATACGTCTAAATATTCAAGAAACCTTTTGTATCCGAGGTGTGTACACACCAAAGAATGCAGCCCGGCATCCACACTATCGATTTCGAAATATCCTCGGTCATCAGAAAGTGTAGCCAATCTAGTATCTCTTAAAAAGATGGATGCACCAATCAATGGTTCATCATTGTCATTGAAGACGTAACCATTGATTTTATGATACTGTGCATGGATATTGGTTACACAAAAGATAAAAATGAGAGCTGTGAAGCAGCTGAAAATTTTCATATGAATATTTATTATAAATACGGAGGGATGGCCGAAGTCAAACTTCAAAAATTTTTCCTTCCCAGCATTATCTGGGCAGGTTCAATGGGTATGATCTCAGCCTGGCAGGCACCCCAAAATTACAATTGCAAATATAAGTTAAACATTAATATATATTGGCATTAAATTCATCAACCCATTGATGCAGGGATGTACTAGGTATGTAATTAATCCGTTGACATTCATCAAAATCGACTGAAACAAAATACAATGCTCAAAGGCCTTCATGGAGGAACTAGATTTAATAAATGAAAATTATATGGAAGGCAACATTTACAAACCAGATGAGATAACTGTCTTTGCTGAATCTTTCCAGAAATTTATATGTCATTTTATCCGCCAGTAATCTCGTCACTTTAACTTCATTCAATTGAAATATAAAAGTCATAAATTGCAATGACAGAATTCAATCAATTCAATGTTTATGAAGAACATAGTACAATTCTTTTCCATTTTTCTAATCGTATTTACTATTTCGAGTTGCGGTGATGACCCAACAGAAAATATTCCGACTTCTCCGTTTGAAAAATTTCTAGGCGTTTGGCAACTTGAAACTGAACTTATCAATGGAGTGGAAACAGATGTTGAATCACAGATCATGACCATTGAAGAAGACAATAACCAAACTGATCTGAGGGCCACAGGCTATCATGAAACAGGCAATCCAAGCATCAGGACGGAAATGAGCTTTGAATTGACAGAAGTAGAAAATGAGATCATTATGCGAAAAGGACCGATCACTTTCTTTTGTACGTATTCGTTCGGTTCTGACAACCGCCTTGAGTTGGATGATACATTTGAAAACGATGTGGTGATCTCTACTTGGGTAAAATTGTAAGTGTAGTTTGGATATTGGATTAGGCTTTATAATTAAGATCATTTCTACCTTAGGTGTGATCCTTTCTGTGTTCTATGAAAAAGAAGAAAAAGAAGCAGGCAAAGTGCCCTAGTTGCAACACTGAAAGGCACAAGACTGAGATGAAGGAAGCCATTTTTTTGGCAGAAAATTTAAGCAGAACCGTATATAATAATTACAAAGGTCTGGGCATTGATACCTATCAAAATTTTATAGACTGTGACTTTAATTGGGCTTGCGATCATTGCTTACAAACCAAGAAGGCCATTGCAGCAAATCCTGTTTCTCAAAATTATTGTTGGTCTCCAAATTATGCTTATTTCGATTCTGAATACAAATGTCGAACTTGTGGAAATGATTTCATTTTCAGCAAACTTGAGAAAAAATATTGGTACGAGACTTTACATTTTTGGATTGATTCTGAACCAGTGAATTGTGTCAACTGCAGAAAAGAAGTTCGTAAGTATAAATCGGAATCTAAAATCATCTCAGAGATTTTGCGAAAAGATGAATCTGAAATCCTAATTGAAGAATTGGAAAAGATTATCGAAATATATACAGCATGGGGAAAGGAGCAAAAAGCAAAGTATTACCTTTCGCTGAAAAGCAAAAAGAACAAACGATCTGAACATGAGTAAATATAAATCTATTTGGCTTGATCTTGATGATACACTTCTCGACTTTGGTGAAAGTTCCAAATTCGCATTTGCAGATTTGATGGACCATATCAAGGCCAAACCCGAGCAAGCAGACTACGACCTTTATCACGAAGTGAACGCACAGGCCTGGGAAGAATTTGAACGTGGTGAAATGACACAGACCGCATTGAAAACTGCGCGCTTCCAAAGATACTTTGACAAGGTCGGCATAGAATATGACGGACTGAAAGCGAACACCTTCTATCTGAGTAGAATTGTTGTGCATCCCAAACCCATTGACCGGTCGCAAGAGTTACTTGAGACATTACACAGCAAAGGTTACGAAACATTGATTATCACCAATGGGATGAAAGAAGTGCAGCGCCCACGTATTGACCATGTGCGTTGGACACATTATTTCAAAAGCATTGTTGTTTCAGACGAGATAGGTTGCGCAAAACCCGCGAATGAATATTTCCAACATGCTTTTAATAATTCTAATTTTGAAAAAGATGAAATTCTCGTCGTTGGAGATTCATTGAATTCGGATGTAAAAGGAGCCATTGATTTTGATGTGGATGTTTGTTGGCACAACCTTAGATCAAAGGACAATAATACAGAATTGAAACCCACCTATGAAGTAGGAAACTTGACTGGAGTGTTAGAGCTCCTTTAGTTCGTCATCGTTCAATTTTTCACCACAATATTTACAATGAATGGCATCAAGTGCGTGACCTTCTCTAGAACAATATCTACAAGCTTCTAGTCTGATTTCTTCTTCGTCATCTTGTTGTTTGATCAATTCATTGCTAACGATTCCAGTTGGGACTGCGATCACGGCGTAACCCAAAATCATCAAGACCGAAGCTAAAAATTGACCGAGAGGTGTAATGGGACTTATATCACCATATCCAACCGTCGTCAGTGTTACAATGGCCCAATAGACACTTCTTGGAATACTGTCAAAATTCGGATTCGAACCACCTTCTACCACATACATGATCGAACCAAAAATGACGATACATAGCATGACGAAATATGTGAAAATCGCCATCTTACTCCGACTATCTTTCAGTGCCTGAACAATGATCATACCCTGTGTGGTATAATTGGCCAATTTGAATATTCTGAAAACACGCAATAATCGAAGAGACCGGATCACCATTAAGGAATGGAAACCAACTGTAGGCAAAAATAACTCGAGGAAAACAGGAAGAATAGCCAATAAATCTATGATTCCATAAAAGCTGGTGATGTATTTCCAAGGCCGATAGACACAGTATATTCTTGTAAGGTATTCAATGGTAAAGAAAATGGTAAAGATGACTTCTAATCCGTAGAAAAGACTATCGTATTTTTTCAATGATGGCACCGTTTCAAGAAATACGACAATGATCGAAAGCACGATGAAAAACAACAAGGCTATATCAAACAATTTACCTTCTCTTGTTTCTGCCTCGAAAATAATTTCATGTATGCGTTCACGACGCGGACTGAATGTAACGAGCTTTTCTTTGTGTTTTTTATTGAACTTCACCGAAAATTAGATTTTGGATTGATTTGATTAATTCAATTCCTTCTGGTGAAAAATTAAAATTCGTGAAAGAGTCTTGTGCAAAAATAGCAAACATAAAATTATCAGCCATGATTTCGTCAGGGTGAATGATATATTGAGTATTGTCTTTTATCTGAGCAAAAAATGATTGATAATAATAGTCTGAGATGAAAGGTTCCAAATCATCTTTTGCTTTTACTTGCCATTGTCTTTCCTTTTCCTCCACAGTAAAAAGATCAAATTGAATGTATCCGAAAAATGATCCTTTTGATGGTAGGTAATTTTTCTCATTAGAATATATAAGCGAAATAGCATTCAATGTGTCTGAAGAATCCTCCATGTGCAATTTGACTGCATAATTCATATCCATTCCATCAGGATTTAGCAACAATCTTTGTGCAAGATGATCATCTACTTTCACTTCACCTTCGATGGGCTTGAATCCGATGAGCTCGTAACTTGACTTTTTGAAATCAGGATTGTATCGACTCATGATATGGTAGATTTCGTGAAGCATAACACCGGTGAGATGATCTATGTTGCCTGTTTGCAATTGATCTACGGGTATATAAATACCTTTGTCACGAGTATAAAACACGCCAGGACCATAACTGGTTCCACTGATTTTTATCAGATTAACAGTGGGAGGAAGCAGTTTTTTGTCCACCTTTTTGAGAAGTACATTTAAGCTGTCTTGAATCACTGCGATGGTCATTTTTTCTGAAATGTCGAATTCAGAAACTTCTACTTGTAGCTGCCTTTTATAATCTTTCAATATCTCTTCGCGATCCAGATCTTCAGACCAATTGCGTCTGAGTTGAATGCACATATCTAGGCTTGTAATCCGGTCAAAGAAATTTTCTTTTTCATCTTTAATAATAGCTTGCGAAGCACTCAAACTATCAAGTAAAACAAGCTTAACAATGTCAGTGGTTTTGTCTTCTACAACCGACGTTTGTATTGCCTTTTTTTTACATGAAAAGCAAAAAAGTGTACAAACAATAAGGGCAAGAATCAGACGAGCTCTGTTCATTTGCGGATTAAATTATGGTGGAAATGTAAGTTATTTTGAAGAGACATAAAACTAGTAAAGAGAAAAACACAAATGATTTAGCTTCTCGTATTCGGTATTCGGGATGGCCTCCTCTAAATGTGTTCTCTCTTTACATCAATTGTAGCCTCCAAAGTTAAGGTATCATATAACGATTTTCTTAATTTCTTAAAGGTAAAAAACACATATAAATTTTCTTCATAGAAGAAATGGTAGCTCAAATCAACACATTATGAAAATATGGATATATAAGCAATTTTAAATCAGGAAGCTTGGTTTTGATTCAGTTCAATAAGGCAGTTTTGTAAAGCAGATTGCCAATCGTTGATTTGCATCTTAAATGTCTTTTTAAACTTGTCTAAATCCATCACTGACCAGAGAGGTCTGGGTGCTGGCGCACCATATTCTTGTGTTGTGGTTGTTCCGACCTGACAGTCCAAACCAGCCAATTCGAAGATTTTTATAGCGAATTCTGACCAATTTGTTTGGCCTTCATTTGCGAAGTTATATCGTCCGATGTACTCATTTTCGAATCCACTTTTGTAGACTTTTTCTACCATGGCGATCAATGCTTTTGCAATGTCGCGGGCGTAGGTAGGCGCACCAATCTGATCGGAGACTATATTGAGATTATCTCTGTCTTTTCCAAGCCTCAGCATTGTTTTGACAAAGTTGTTCCCGAAGCTGGAATATACCCACGATGTGCGCATTATACAATATTTGCACGAAGAGTTCTCTACCCTTTTCTCGCCTTCTAATTTGGTTTTGGCGTATACACCCTTTGGGTTAACATCATCGCTTTCCAACAATGGTCTTTCCGGCTCAATATGATATACATAATCGGAAGAAATGTGAAGCAACCAAACGTCATTTTCTTTAGATGCATTTGCTAAATACTCCACTGCATCAGCATTGACTAGAGTTGCATTTTCTACATCTTCTTCTGCCTTATCAACAGCTGTATAAGCCGCACAATTGATGATAAAATCTGGCTTAAGATTTTTAACAAATTCGCTGACTGCATCTTTGTCGGTGATATCTAATTCTTGTCTACCTGTGAAATGAAATTCGATATCATTGTGCCCTTCTGCCAATACTCTCAATTCTTGTCCAACCTGTCCATTAGAACCGGTGACTAAAATTTTGAGCAATCGGTTGTTTTCTTCAGATTTCATATTTATTTCTTGCGGAAAAATACTTTAAATGGTATTCCTGTGAAATTCCATTGTTGCCTTATCTGATTGATAATGTAATTGCGATAAGACTCCTTGATGGCGTCAGGATAATTGGTAAATAAGGCGAAGGCTGGGTAGGCCAAGGGCAATTGGTTTCCGTATTTGATCTTCACGGGCTTCCCTCTAAATGTTGGTGGTGGCACTTTTTCAACCCACTCTTGCAAATGGTTATTAAACTCAGAAGTTTGAATCTTTCTATTTCTATTTTCGTACACACCCAATGCAGCATCCAATGCTTTTGATATTCTTTGTTTCTCCAGCACACTCACGAAAATAATTGGCACATCATTGAATGGCGCTAGTTTATGTTTGATTTTGTTTTCAATGTCTCTTGCGGTGTTTGTTTCTTTGTCTTTTATAAGATCCCATTTATTGACAAGTATAACCAGACCCTTGTTCCTTTTGACAATAATTGAAATGATACTGAGGTCCTGCGATTCCAATCCCATGACAGCATCAATCATGAGCATACAAACATCTGCTTCTTCAATGGCTCGAAATGCTCGCAGCACCGAATAAAATTCGAGATTTTCATGCACCTTGGCCTTCTTTCGAATACCCGCGGTATCCACCAGAATAAACTTTTTCCCAAATTTATTATACAGGCTGTTGATCGAATCTCTGGTCGTGCCTGCCACTTCTGT
>JAHDDD010000070.1:0-3209 GCA_020629535.1 Saprospiraceae bacterium | reverse complement strand
TTGTTAGATTTTCGAAGTAAATCGGCCACATGTTCGTCTAGGTCTGTGACTCCCGTTGTTACATCCACCATGAATAAAATGAGGTCAGCTTCCTCGACTGCAATCTGTACTTGTTCGTTGATGGCTTTTTCAAAAACGTCTTTAGAATTTTTGACAAATCCTCCGGTGTCAATGACTGAAAAAGTCTTGCCATTCCATTCAGAATAACCGTAGATTCTGTCTCGAGTTACACCTGATATATTATCAATGATGGCTTGCCTCTCACCAATCAATCTATTGAAGAGTGTTGATTTCCCAACATTGGGTCTTCCTATAATGGCCACCACTGGTATCATATATGTGTTGAATTTGCCTGCAAATATCCGAAAGTATTTGACAATTCCATGATACTGGCCTTGTTGTTGGCGAGGACGCCAACGACGGCGAGCGAGGACGGCCACCGAGGACGCCAACAATTTAATTTTTATAATATTATTCCTTTTTCCTAGATGAAAAACGAATCCAAAAAATCATCACGATTTAAAGCGGCCCTCTATGGCTGGCTCCCACACCCACCAAATCGGGATGGCTATGCTACTTGACTCGGCTGAAGATTTAGGCTAATTCTTTTACTTGTTATATAATCCCAAATAAAAATTTTCGAGATCAACATTTATAATTATTTACTTGGCAAAGTAGTAGATATCTAAACCTTAAAAGGCAAGTTCGCAGAAACATTGATCGCTTTCCTCAAGATTTTATGTTTGAATTGAGTAAGGAAGAATATGAAAACTTGAGGTGCCAGTTTGGCACCTCAAGTTGGGGAGGATCCAGGTACCTCCCAATGGTATTTACTGAACAAGGAGTAGCTCAATTATCGAGTGTTCTCAATAGTGATAGAGCCATTCAAGTAAATATTCAAATCATTCGATTGTTCACAAGGATGAGAAGGTTGTTGATGACTCAAAAAGAACTTATGATAAAGGTTGAAAAAATGGAACGGAATCTTGAAAACCAAAGCCATGAAATCAAGCTGCTGTTCGACTATATCAAAAAGTTGATGATAACAAATAAGAAGCAATTGAAACAAACGAAAAGACAACAAATCGGATTTCGAAAAAAATAAAACCTATTTAGTTATCCCATGCATACGTAGAACCAATTCAGCCCGTTCGAGTCTCACTCCACCCTTGCCAGAAATGATGCTGTACTTGCATGATCTACTAACCAAATCATTTTCATATAAATTGAACAGGACATTCCGATCAGTCGGATTTTCTCTCAATGGATCTTCTTCCCAATCGAGGTCGGGAAAGCAAAGTAAATAATAGTCTGCTGAAAAAGATTGATATAAATCCAATATGGATTCTGATACCATGCCATATTTGACCTCTGACCAAATTTTAAAGGTAAGAATACAGGTATCTGAGATTATAAGCTTCGTCTCATTCTCGATCAATGGCTCCATCTGTTTTATTGCCATTTTATCAAGATCTTCAAAATTATATTCGCCGCTGGTGTTTTCCAGATATGCACGCGCATATTCTTCCACAAAATGTGCATTGAATGTGTTTGAGAGGGCTTTCGCCAAATGCGTTTTGCCACTTGATTCGGGTCCGGTGATGACTATCTTCAATGATTCTTTAGATTCTGTTGTATAGATTGAATTTATTTATCAACTGATTCTTTTATGCATTGACCAATTGATGGTAAAACTTTAGCTTTGCACAAATTTACAAATTCATAAGTGCACGATATTGAACCATTTTTCAGGTGGCGAGACCAATACGTTTCAAGCGAAGACAAGAAATCTCCTTTCTACAAAAAGGAGTACAGTGAATTTGTGTTCTCTAACAAAATCTACAATTATCACATCCATCCTCAATGGGACCACTTTGGATCAAACACACTTTATTCAAAAGTCTTGTATGTAGATTATGATGAGCGTTTTGCACTTTTAGAATTTATTGGTGAGTGGAATGACTGTTTGTACAATGACATCATGTACCTTCGCAGCAACTTGGTCGACACAATGCTCAAAGAAGGCATTAACAAATTTGTCTTTTACTGTGACAATGTTCTGAATTTCCATGGATCTGATGACAGCTATTATGAAGATCTGTTTGATGAAATAAAAGAATCAGGTGGATGGGTAGCAATGATCAATACATTTAAACATGTAGAAGAAGAATTGCTACGAACCAAACTTCACTTTTATGTAAACTTTGGGGAAAGATTCTCGGACCTCAATTGGAGAGGCAAAACGCCAAAAACGGCATTTCAGGAAATCGAGTTTTTACTCAATCAACAACCTAAACGCCTAACATACTAAATTTGGACAAACATTTTTCCGGCTTTATCAACATCATAGGCAAACCTAACGTTGGCAAGTCTACACTTATGAATGCTTTCATGGGTGAGAAATTTTCAATCATCACAAATAAGCCTCAGACAACTCGTCATCGCATCATTGGATTGTGGAACGATGATCAACGCCAAATGGTCTTTTCTGATACACCAGGCATGATCGACACTCCCGGATACAAGATGCAAAAGGAAATGAACAAATTTGCATTCTCTGCCTTCGAAGATGCAGATGTGCTTTTGTTTGTTACAGAGAAAAACGACGCATACAACGGTGACGAAAAAGTATTTAGCTTGTTGGCAAAAGCTTCAGTGCCAAAAATTCTTGTCATAAACAAGATGGATATTTGCTCCAAAAAAGAAGCAGATCAAATCGAGATCCACATGAAAATGCTCGCTGATTTTGATGAATGCCATCGAATTTCCGCCTTGGAAAAAGATGGTACAGATGCATTGTTTGAAAGATTGAAGAATCTACTTCCCGAAGGCCCTGCCTATTACCCAAAAGATCAATGGACAGATAGACCAGAAAGATTTTTCGTCAGCGAAATCATCAGAGAAAAAATTCTTGAACAGTACAAGGAGGAAATCCCCTACAGTTGTGAAGTGGAAATTGAAGAATTCAAAGAATCAGAATTGAAGGGAGCTCCATTTGTCCATATTTTTGCCAACATTTATGTAGCGCGCAAGTCCCAAAAGATGATCATCATCGGGAAAGGAGGATCAGCCATCAAAAATCTTGGAATCGCAGCAAGAAAGGACATCGAAACATTTCTCGAAAAGAAAATTCACCTAGAACTGTATGTTCGTGTCAAAGAAAAGTGGAGAGATAACGATAGACTGCTTAAGAACTTTGGGTACTTGGG
>JAHDDD010000069.1 GCA_020629535.1 Saprospiraceae bacterium | reverse complement strand
GCCATCATCTACGACCAATACATGAAATTCAGTCTGCCGCTCGAAAACAGCTTCGATGATCAGTCGTATGTTTTCGATCTCGTTATACGTGGGGATTATGACTAAATTTTTGCTCACTTTTCGTTATTCTTCTCCAAAGCTAAATAATTCACAGTTTTCATCTTTGTAACAACGCGACTACTCGGATAATATTTCAAGAACTTTGTCGACAATTCTTGGACTGGTTGGTTTTGTAAAGTAGTCGCCATCAGACCCGAAAGGTGTACGGTGATCAAATGCAGTCAATGTGCTTGGTGATGCATCCAAATATTGATATGCTCCTTGCACTTCTAATACTTCTTGCATCATATACGCTGTCGCTCCACCCGGTACATCTTCATCAAGGAATAGCACACGATTGGTTTTCTCCAATGATTTAGAAATCATATGATGGACATCAAATGGCAACAAGCATTGGACATCAATGATCTCTGGGTAAATATCATAACCATGCAACATCTCTGCTGCATGCAATGCTTCTTTGACGCATGCACCATAGGTCACAATGGTAATATCCTCTCCTTCGGTCAATATTTCAGGCACACCCAATGGAACGGAATACTCGAGAATATTCTGAGGTAATTTTTCTTTCAAACGATATCCATTCAAAACTTCGATGACCAATGCAGGATCATCGCCTGCCAACAGTGTGTTGTAAAAACCGACCGCTCTCGTCATATCTCTTGGCACACAAATGTGCATACCTCTCAATGAATGAATCAACATGCCCATGTGTGAACCTGCATGCCAAATCCCTTCCAGTCTGTGACCTCTGGTTCTGATAATCGCAGGTGCTTTTTGCAAGCCATTGCTTCGATATCTTAGCGTAGCCAGGTCATCTGTCAATGGTGAAATCGCATACATGATATAGTCGAGGTATTGAATTTCTGCAATGGGCCTTAGACCTCTCATTGCCATACCAATGGCTTGCCCGACAATGGTCCACTCACGTATGCCTGTATCGAAAATTCTGTTCTCTCCGTATTTTTTCTGTACGCCTGCAAAGCCTTGATTGACATCTCCGATGTATCCTACATCTTCACCGAAGGCTAGAACATCTGTTCTTGTTTCGAATAACTTATCAAAGTAATGATTCAATACTTCATATCCATTCTTTTCTTCACTATCGGTAAAGTCAGCTGGTATGTGGTCTGAATCTAGGTAGTTTTCTTTCGCATACAACCTAGAGTGATATGCGTCAGCAGCAAACTCATAAGACTCACTGATAAAGCTTCGAAGATTGGCTGGTTCTTCATCACCAGAAAGTCGTATATGTTGACCAAGTATTTCTGCAGCTTTGACAATTTCATAATAAGAGATATTATTGGCTTTGGCCAACTTGTCTCTCATTTCTATCGCCTCGTCTGTCAGCTCCAAATCATTGACTGAATCGAGAACTCTCTGTTTGTATCCAGGCAAAAGGTGCAAAAAGGCACTCCAGGCTCTATTCTTACATTCTTTTACATAGGTTTTCGCTTGCTTGCGCAAAGCATCGATGTGTTCTTCTGAAGTAAATTTATGATCCAGAATCCATTGAATGAAACGTTCATTGCAATCGTTCTTCTTTTCCCATTGAAGTCGCTCCTGATCTTTGTAGCGTTCATGTGATCCGGATGTGGAATGACCCTGAGGTTGTGTTAATTCTATAACATGTATCAATGACGGACGATGCTCTTCTCTTGACCGTTGAATTGCAATATCATAGGCATTGATAAGGGCTGCATAATCATGGCCTTTGACTTTGTAGATTCTCATTCCTTGACCGAATTCATCTACGGTAAATCCGCGCAATGCCTCAGAAATGGATTGCTTGACTGTTTGATATTTGAGTGGTACACTGATTCCATATCCATCATCCCAAACAGATACAGACAATGGAACTCCCGTTACGGCTGCTGCATTCATTGTCTCCCAAAACACACCTTCAGATGTACTTGCATCACCTATATCACAGTGACATACTTCATTCCCCGAAAGGGAAAATCTCTGGTAATCATCTGGATAATTGCCATTCTTATAAATCTTGGATGCGTGGGCCAATCCGAAGGCACGAGCCATTTGACCAGCGGTTGGTGAAATGTCAGAACTTATATTATATCTATTGACATGATCTGTCCATTGGTCATCTTTGTCAATGTATGGCGTAGCAAAATGGGCATTCATTTGTCGGCCTCCGGAGAATGGATCATTCAAAACATCCGCGTAAAGCTGAGCAAAAAATTGTTCAACAGTAGATTCTCCGATTGCGAAAGCAAAAGTTTGATCACGATAGTAGCCTGAACGATGGTCTCCTTTTTTGAAAAATTTAGCCAGAACGACTTGGGGTAATTCTTTACCTCCTCCGAATATTCCGAATTTTGCCTTGCCTGTAAGCACTTCTCTCCGACCCAACAAACTCGCTTCTCTGCTCACCAGGCATGTCCACAAATCTTTGAGAATTTCCTGAACACGGGCACCTTCCTTGGATTCAGGATTGATGGATGGATGCAACTCAAAATCAGGTATCTCTATCATTCAGTTGGGTTCTGTCACAAAATTAAAATTAATTAGCAGAAATCACCCGTCAAGCTGTTTTAACATGGTAAAAACATACATCCTACTAAACAGAGAGGATCAACATATAAGGCATAATAGAACAAAAAGAATCCAAAAGTTTAAGCTAAAATGACTATATGATGAAACATAAATACTTCTATTTTGAAGGATTAACATAAAAGGCTGAAGGAAATGGAATAATTATGGATATTAAACCAGTGAATCATTATCATTAAAATACCTCTATTTGCATTTCCTTAACTTTATATTAGGGAGCTATTTGTGCGGAAATGGCGTATTTACCTTACATTTGTGTTGTTAAAATTAAATTAGGAATGAAAAAAATATTGTTTTCCCTTTCTATTTTATTAGGAATGTGGACATTGAGCATTGCTCAGGAAAGTCCCATCAAGGATGTTGCACCACCTGTGCAGACTGAAAGTGATGGCAGTGGTCCGATTATGCAATTGGATACGACGGTTGTTGATTATGGTACAATCAAAGAAAATGCAGACCCTCTTAGACTTGTGAAATTCACAAACACTGGAGATGAGCCTTTGGTTATCACCAATGCAAGAGGAAGTTGCGGATGTACCGTTCCTACTTGGCCAAAAGAACCAATTATGCCTGGTGAATCTTCTCAAATTGAGATCAGATATGCCACAAATAGAATTGGGCCTTTCACCAAGAAAGTAACATTAACGACAAATGAAGGTGGCGATCCAAGAGTTTTGACCGTGACCGGAAAAGTCTTAAAAGAAGAAAAACAAGAAAGTGTTCCTGCCAGCGAGCCAAGTATGTTGGCACCAAAAGGTGGTCAGTAAACACTGAATTGATAGAAATAAAAAGCCTCTGAGATTTCAGGGGCTTTTTTTATATGTAATAATGAAAAGGATGACATTTTTAGTCATCCTTAAAGTGATTAGACATTGTGAAGCAAAATAATTTGGCAAAAATATTGAGCGCAGGATTGAATGGTCTTGGCGTGTTCTCTCCTAAAGCAGCCGCTGGTATTGCAGGCTATTTTTTCTCCAAACCAAAGCGTATTCAGATTAAAAAATGGATGCATGAATTTCTTGACACAAGTGAGAAAGAAGAATTAAAAATCGGTCATTCTACTTTCCAAAATTATCATTGGGAAGGGACCAGGGGTTATGTTTTGTTTGCTCATGGCTGGAAAAGCAATGCTGCTCGCTGGAAAAAATATGTTCAAATTTTGCAAAAAGAAAATATTGGAGTAATTGCACTTGATGCACCGGCACATGGTAATACAAAATCAAAGTATTTCAATCCTTACATCTATGCAGATTGCATTCAAGAACTCAACAAAAAATACAAGCCTCAGGTCATTGTTGGTCATTCTGCAGGTGGTTATGCGTGCATCTACCACAACGCAAAATTTCAACCTTCGGACATCTCCTATGTTTTTATGGCACCTACGTACAGTATGCGTCATCCGATCCAGGCCATGTACGATTTTTTACGTTTGAAGGAATCTATTCAACTATCTTTTGAGAACACATTCGAGAAAACATTTAAATCAAAAATCGATGATTTGACGGCCATCAAACTCGTCCAAAAACATTCGCCGAAAGGTCTGTTGATTCATGACAAAAATGATGATATTTTGCCTGTGGAAGAGTCACGAAAGTTAACTCAGTACCTAAAGGACATGAAATACATTGAAACAGATCTTACGGGGCATCGTATGCAAAATCAATTTACCATAAATACGATCATTGACTTCATCAAGAGCGAAGTGTAAGCCAGACTTTCTCGTCTCACCTTTATTATTTTTCTTTCAATAGATTAATTATATATTTGGCGCTTCCTAAAATTTCTGACTCTGTGCAGAAGAAAATTTTGACTTATGCTAATTCAACGCTTGTTTCTATTTGTTTTGATCTTAAGCCCTTCAGTCATGCAAGCTCAACTGGAAATAGATACCATTGAAATCAGCAGCACACAAATTCCGCTAAAGATTCAAGAAACCGGAAGAAGCATTACAGTGCTAGATTCAAAAGAAATTCTTGAAATCCCATCCACTTCATTTGAAGAAATTATCCAAAACGTACCCGGCCTTGAGATTCAATCTCGAGGTGGCTTTGGGGTGCAAGGAGATATACTCATGCGCGGCTCAACTTTCACTCAAGTATTGGTATTGATTGATGGAGTAAAGATGAACGATCCTTTAACAGGACATTTCAACAGCTACATGGCCGTTAGTCTTGGAGAAATTGAAAGGATAGAAATTATGCGTGGACCCGCTGCTGCATTATATGGAGCAGATGCTGTAGGTGGAGTCATCAATATTATTACAAAAACATTTTCAAATCAAGATCATGAAAATGCTGTAATGGCAGATTTCAGTTATTCAGAACCAGCTGGGATACAGTCAAACGGTGCCATCCATTTTCAAAAAGAAAAATTTAAACTAGGTTTTGGATTTCAGTTTAATAAATCGGATGGTGAGTTTTATTCAGAAAGGATTTTGGCTGATAGCACTACCCTTTCCTCATACAATAGTTTCTTCGACATCAAAACTTTCTCGGTTTCTGCCAGCTATAAATTAAAAGATGACCTCAATCTTTCCTTCCGTTCAGCAATAGATGGGAGAGATTTTTCGGCCAGGTATTTTTACACGAATAGCACTTTTGACAAATCCACCGAAACCGTGGGTCAATGGTGGAATCACTTGGCAGTCACAAAAACAACAGGCAATAGCAGTACAGGAGTGAATGTGGCTTACAAAAGAAATAATGATGAATTTGTATTTAGCCCAGATTTTCCATCAACAAACAATCATACGAGTCAATATTTCAATGTACTGTTGCATAGATTGCAATATATCAACGATCAATGTAAGCTAAAAGGAGGAATCCAAATCGACCAAAGGAGCATAGAAAGCAATGACCGTGGAGACCATGCTGATTTCCATGTAGGGTCATACATCATGGGCGCATTCGAATTTGATCGCTTCAATACTTCACTCAGCTTGAGAGGTGATTATGACGAAAACTATGAATTTGAATTCTCTCCGCAATTAAATCTTTCATACAAATTCAACAAACTAGTCTATCGAGCATCTGCAGGAAAGAGTATTCGAGCTGCTGATTATACAGAAAGATATGTGTCTAATAATTTAGTTGATCTCACACCTGGCAGAAGTCTTGGGAACCCGTCCTTAGAGGCAGAAAAATCTTGGTCTGTAGAAGCGGGAGCAGATTATTTTGCTTCAAAATCTGTCAGACTAGGGGTAACGGTCTTTTCAAGAGATTCAGAAAACTTGATTGATTTTGTCCAAACCAATGAATCTGAAATCGGCAACATCAGTGAAACTGGCTCGTTGCAATCAGGTGCTGATTATTTCTTTGCCAAAAATGTTACATCTGTACAAACCAACGGATTGGAAATATTTGCTGAATTAAGCCACAATTTCAATCAACGAAACGCTTTGTCTGCCAATCTTTCATACACCTTGCTCAATACCACCAATGAAGAAGATTTGATTTCCGTGTATATATCCAGTCATGCAAGGCACCTACTCAGCGGTAATGCGATCTTCGATATCGGAAAATGGGGACTATCTGTTTCCATGTTGCACAAAAACAGAGAAGGCAGAATCGCATCGAGCATTGACTCGGCATTGGAGGACACATACACGGTATGGAATGGAAAGATATCCATTCAAATTAATCGCAACTTTAGGGCCTACATGCAAGTTCAAAATATGTTCGACATTCAATACCAAAATATCTTAGGTGCTCCTATGCCAGGCAGATGGTTATTTTTAGGTGCAAGTTGTAATTTCAGAAATTAATGTGCTGAAATTCATGGTCTGAGTATAAGTGAAACACGTTTCAATGGACTATTGATGACTTTCAAGCACGTGTTTGATGTTATTATTTTTCCACATAGGCAAAGACAGCTCTTGCTACATTCTGTCCATCCATCGCAGCAGATAGGATACCGCCTGCATAACCTGCTCCTTCTCCACATGGAAAAAGGTTCTGAACATCCTGATGATTCAATGTTTCCTGATTTCTCGGAATTTTTAAGGGAGCGCTGGTTCGGCTTTCCAGTCCTACTACTACTGCTTCTTGAGTGAGATAACCTTTCATATTTTTTTCAAAAATGAGTATTCCTCGCCGCAATCGCGCATACACCCAATCAGGTAATAGTTCCTTAAATTGCCAACTATAAATTCCAGGAATATATGACGTATCAGGTAAACTTTTTGACTCTTTCCCATCGATAAAATCAACCAATCTTTGGGCAGGTGCTTGTTGTGTTCCCGCTCCATGGCTAAAAAATGCTTGTTCAACATGGGCTTGAAAATCCATGCAAGCAAACTTGTCTCTGTAACCGTACTTGCCGAGATCTGCAGGTTCAATGGCCGTGACTACACCTGAATTAGCATAAGGACTATCACGTCTTGACAGGCTCATACCATTTACCACCAATTCGCCTGGAGCTGTTGCTGAAGGGACGATGAGTCCACCCGGACACATGCAAAATGAAAATACGCCACGATCATCAGCTTGGGCTGTGAGTTTATAAGAGGCTGCAGGTAGATTTTCTGATCTTGGCTTTTGTTTGTATTGAATTTCATCGATTAACGGTTGGGGGTGTTCGATGCGGACTCCCAGAGCAAAAGGCTTTGCTTCGATATGGATATTTTTCTTATCCAACAATTTATAAATATCTCTTGCCGAATGTCCTGTGGCTAGAATAAATGCATCAGCATAAAATCCTTTTCCATCCTGATCAATGGCCGCCATCATTTTTTTATCCTTGATGAGAAAGTCAACAATTTTAGTATTAAAATGGACTTCTCCTCCTTTCTCTTCTATGGTTTCTCTGATGTTTGAAATGATGCCAGGTAATTTATTACTACCAATATGAGGATGTGCGTCTATAAGAATATCTTGCTTTGCACCGTGAGCTACTAGCAATTCAAGCACATCTTGTATTTTGCCTCTTTTGTGTGATCGCGTATACAACTTACCGTCAGAATAGGTGCCTGCTCCACCCTCTCCAAAACAATAATTACTATCAGGATTTACTTCGTCAAATTGCTGAATAGACCTCAAGTCGCGACGTCGGGCCCTGACGTCTTTTCCTCTATCTACAACAATGGGTTTAAGCCCGGACCGCAAACATTGTAACGCAGCAAAATAACCTGCAGGACCTGCCCCAATTATAAGAACCTTCTTTGTTGATTCTACTTTGCCAATCTCTTGGATCAATCTCTTTCTGTTTTGATCTTCGAATGGCTTTTCAGACAGCTCGTATCTCAATAAAAAAGTTACAGGTGATTTTCGCGCATCAATTGATTTCCTGATTAAATTCAGAAATATTTCTTCTTTAACTTTTTTGAGCTTTTTCCTAATTTTCTTTTCAATGAATGCGGCATCGTTGATTCGATCGAAAGGAATTCTGACTTCAACAAAGAGAGGCAATTTCTCCATTTCACAAAGCTATGAACAAGAGTTTGCCTCTCCAAAACATTCATTATATATTATCTTATAGATTTTTTAATGGCATTCATGTCTTTTGACAAGACCAAAAGATCATTTTTAAGCATTTCAATTTCTTCTTTTAATCTTTTATTTTCTTGAGACAGTTCTTGCATTCCTTTTGTCAATAATGGAATCAAGCCCAATGGTTGAATGGCTTTGATGGTCATAAAGTCTTCTTCCTGTTTTACCATTTGTTTCTTTCCCACCTCACCTTTCTGGTGGACGGGCATTTTCACATCGCGCACCAATTCAGGAACAACAAGTTCAACATCCTGTGCAAGCTAAAATGTTTTAAACTTTCCTCTTTTTTATATTCGTAGGTTTTTGGTTTTAATGCATTGATGATGGTCAATGCAGAATGTAAAGTCGAAATATTTTGTTTCAAATTTGCATCTGAAGCCATCCACATGGCACCGGTGGTTGAAAATTGATCACCATTGCAGTAGACACCAAAGCCATCTGTCCCAAGTGCTCCCCAATTTTCTGGATCATTGATACCTGTTCCGCCATAAGCACCTAAAATAGCTTTGCCATCAGATCCTTCAGGAGTAGCATATCCAAAGACTCCCACAGGTTCAAACAGTCCATCCCAATATCCGCCTAGTTTTCCAATCGAATAAATGGTGCTTCCATTTTCATCGCCGGTATCATTGTATATTGTTATCAATGTTCCTCCAATGGTGAGACAATTGACATATAACATAGTAGGATCTTCTTCTTCCGTGTCAAAGTCCAAACCATTGTCAATGACTTGTAAGTTGGGAGCTATCTGTGCGGATACTTGACAGAAAATCCACAAAGTGAAAATTGTTAATAATGAGTGTTTCATGAAAATTGATTTTAGGTATGTCCAAAGCAAGTCCAGTTCTTTCGTGTAGAAAAGAAAAATATTGGAAGTCAAATGTTCTATAGTTCAATTCTTACATGGAATAAAATTTTGGAGTTTCTGAGGGCTTACATAATTAATAATGAGAAAAAACAAAAGTGGAGAGATAATCAAATATATAGCATTTATTTCAGCTTGTAAAGTCTAGAAGTTTAAGTACACAAATCTGAATTGAATTTAAAATTTTCAGGAAAGAATTTATTGACTAAACATATAATAATAACTTTGCATATATAAACAGTCCGATGCAAGAACTTCTGATTGAAAGTCCACTATTGTTGTTGTTTTGTGTAGCTGCCATTGGTTACATGGTTGGCTCTATAAGCTACAAGGGTAACAGTTTGGGTGTATCCGCTGTCTTGTTCGTTGGACTTTTCTTTGGTGCAATGAATCAAAATTTCAAAGCACCAGATGTATTGTTTGAGTTGGGCTTGGTTTTTTTCGTCTATTCCATTGGCTTGAGTTCAGGTGCGGCCTTCTTCAAATCTATCAGGAAAAACGGGATGCGTGACATCAGTTTTGTTATCATTATGCTAACTTCTTCTGCGATATTTGCTGTAGGATTGGCCTATCTTTTCACACTGGGAGCAGCGTCTACCGTAGGCATATACGCTGGTAGCACCACAAATACGCCAGCATTGGCCGGCGTCATTGACTTGATCAATCAAAACTTCAAAGGGACAGATGCGAGTGTATTAAACGAACAGGCAGTTGTTGCATATTCATTTACATATCCTATGGGCGTATTGGGCGGAATGATTGCCATTGTATTGATGGAAAAAATATTCCGCATTGATTATAAAAAAGAAAAAAAACAACTTCGCAATAAATATCCGACCGAAGAAGATATCACCAGTGTAACCATCCGGGTCACAAACCCTGAAGTGGTTGGCAAAAAATTGCGTGAAATCAATCAGCATGGTGATTGGTCTGTGATTTTCGGTCGTGTTATGAATACCAATTTTGATGTCAGTCTCCCAAGCTGGGATATGAAATTGAAAATGGGTTACCAAATCATGGTCATTGGGACTGAAGAAGATATCGAAGCTATCACTGAATATCTCGGACAAAAAATGGAATTCAACATTTCTTACGACCGCAAGGAATATGAAGTAAGAAGAATTTTTGTATCCAACCCTAGCCTCGTTGGTAGATCCATTTCGTCTCTAAATTTGGCTGAGAAATATGATGCAGTCATCACTAGAATTCGAAGAGGAGACACTGATATGCTGGCAAAACCATCGACCGTTTTAGAAGCAGGTGACAGGATTAGATTTGTAGCCAAGCGTCGAGATCTACAAGACTTATCAGAATACATAGGCGATTCATATTATCAATCGAGCAAAGTAAATTTATTTTCTGTTGGATTGGGTATTGCAATGGGGCTGCTGCTGGGCATGATTGAATTCACTCTTCCGGGGAATATCACTTTCAAACTAGGATTTGCTGGTGGCCCATTGATAGTCGGTCTCTTGCTTGGAGCTCTTTATCGTACAGGACCCATTGTATGGATATTGCCATACAGCGCAAATGTCACCTTACGGCAAATGGGATTGATCTTACTTTTAGCGGTGATTGGAATACGGTCAGGTAGTTCTTTTATTTCAAGTTTCAATTTTGAAGTAGGATTGATACTTTTTGTAGCAGGCACTTTACTCAGTCTTGCTACTGCTGTTTTCGCCATCACCATGGGTCTTAAACTTTTCAAAATACCATTCAGTGTATTGACCGGATTCATTTCTAATCAGCCTGCGATCCTCGACTTCGCCATGGAGCGATCAGGCAATCGTATACCTATGATAGGTTACACCTTGGTTTTTCCGATAGCTTTGGTATTGAAGATTGTATATGCTCAGCTAATATTTTTGTTTTTGAGTTAACCAAGCTTATTAACGTTCCAGCTCACAAATTCCTTCGCTATTAATGCTTAACTTTGAGCCATGAAAGAAGATAATTTTTTCCTCATCTCGGGTCCTTGTGTTGTAGAAGATGAACACACCGTTATGACCATTGCAGAGAAGATGACAGAATTGACAAGTAAATGGAATATCCCATATATTTTTAAGGCATCATACCGAAAGGCAAATCGAAGCAGTTTACACAGCTTTACAGGCATTGGCGATGAAGAAGCACTGAAGATACTTGGGAAAGTAAAATCAGAATTTGGCGTTAAAACGACCACCGATATCCACGCCGGATCTGAAGCAGCTATCGCTGCAGAATTTGTGGATGTGATTCAAATACCCGCTTTCCTTTGTAGGCAGACATCTTTGCTAATTGCAGCTGCAGAAACAAAAAAGCAAGTAAACATCAAGAAGGGACAATTCATGAGTGCCGAAGCGATGAAATTTGCCGTTGAAAAAGTTACCAATACAGGAAATAAAAATGTTGCATTGATAGAACGAGGAACCACTTTTGGATATCAAGATCTCGTTGTTGATTTTCGTTCGGTCCCAGATATGCAAGGATTGGGTGTACCTGTGATTGTCGACTGTACACATTCACAACAAAGACCAAATCAGACAGCAGGTGTAACAGGCGGAAGACCGGACATGATCGGCACCATTGCGAAAGCTGCTATTGCCGTAGGAGCAGATGGTTTGTTTATTGAAACACATACAGATCCTGGTCAAGCTAAATCTGATGGTGCAAATATGTTGCACATAAAAGAGATGCCAGCGCTCTTAGAGAAATTGGTCAAGATAAGAGAGGCCGTTGTGGGATAATCTACCTTAATTTTTCGATAATTTGTAAATATTCTTTTTCTCCATTTTCAACAATTCCTTCCTCCCTATTTAGACCAATTCTAATTAAGTATGTACCTTGTGTGGCAACTAATTTGACAAGCCCAAAACATGTTGAAAGAGGATGAGCAAGCGGTGATCATTTCGATAAACGGAGACGAAAATTTCCAAACATTTTTATTGACCCAAGGAATATCGGTTGGCAGTATTATAACCAAAAATTATAGTCCCGGCTATTCAGGTTTGATTAATCTCACTGTTTCAGGCAAAATGCTTTCGCTGAAAAAATCAGATTTTCTTAATCTAGGACTTGTAAAGCTGCAACCATGAGTTCAATAAAATTAGTCGGTAAACCCAATGCCGGTAAGAGCAGTCTATTCAACCTACTGACCGGACTTAATCAAAAAATTGCCAACTACAGTGGCGCCACGGTTGAAAAGAAAAAAGGCCAAATTGGTGATATAGAAATCGTTGACCTACCAGGATTAAACTCGCTACATTCAGGCTCGATAGATCAGGAAATCAGCAAAAAAGAAATATTAAAAACAGCAAAATCTAACGGTTCGATCGTATTTGTAGCCAATGGAATTCAACTTGAAGATAATTTATTGCTGTTTTCTGAGATTGCAGATTTGCAAAGTCCTATGATCATGGTCATCAACTTTATTGATGACTTACAGAACAACAAAATTGAGATATCAGCTACAAAATTATCTGACCTATTGGGTTGCCCCGTTTTTTTCATGAATTCTCGAACTGGAGAAGGACTGGATGCATTGAAAGTTGCATTAGCTGAAAATAAATTTACCGTTCCAAATGCTATTTGCAGAAGCAAATATGACTTTTTCAATAAAGGGCAACTGGAAAACAACTATTTACAAAAATTAGAAAATTCCAAGGTTAATACATCGGAAGATGACATAGACTTTTTTGAACGTCAAAGAGTCATCGCCGGAATTGTTCAAAAGGCGGCTCCAGCATTACAAAACAGAAATAGCTTTTTAAGCCGGTCCCGGAAATGGGATAAATTTGCTTTGCATCCATTGTTAGGCCTCTTACTTTTTGTCCTTGTTCTTTGGTTTATCTTTCAATCGGTTTTCTTCCTTGCTGGTTTTCCAATGGATTGGATTGATGCTTCTTTCGCTTCAATGAGTGAATGGGCCTCCACAAATATTCCTAATGAATTTCTTTCGAAAATCATCAGTGAGGGAATATTACCTGGCTTAGGTGGAGTGTTGATTTTTATCCCACAAATAGCAATCTTATTCTTCCTGCTTGGAGTACTTGAACACTCAGGCTATCTGGCTAGAATTTCATTTATATCAAATAGGTTTCTTTCTCGTTTTGGATTGAGTGGTCAAAGTGTGATTCCACTCATGTCAAGTTGGGCTTGTGCCATTCCTGCCATTATGAGCGCGCGAATCATCAATGACCCCAAAGAAAGAATGGCTGTGATTATGGCCTCACCTTTGATGACATGTTCTGCGCGCTTGCCAGTGTACACGATATTAATTGCCATTATGTTTCCATCTCCCGAAAGTGGATTCTTCAATGCACAAGGTCTGACTCTTCTGGCTTTGTACCTATTGGGTGTATTCGCTACCCTACTCGTGGCCTTGCTTGTGAGCAAAAAAAGCAAAGTTAAAAGTGAAGGTTATTGGTCACTAGAACTTCCAGTGTATCGTGTACCAAATTGGAGAAATGTTTTATACAACATGTACCACAAGACCAAAGCGTTTGTTGTCGATGCAGGTAAAATTATTTTTATGGTGGCCATTGTTCTGTGGTTCTTGGCGAGCTACAGTCCAAGAAGTGAAGAATTCATACAGCAAAAATATGAGGAGGCATCCATGGCCATTGACAATCCAGATCTTTCTAAGGAGTCATTCGATCTGGAATATTCCTATGCAGGTTATCTTGGAAAAATTATTGAACCTGCTATACGTCCATTGGGTTACGATTGGAAAATTGGCATCGCTCTGATTTCTTCATTTGCTGCTAGAGAGGTTTTTGTTGGTTCTTTATCAACCATCTATTCTGTCGGTTCTGAAGAAGAGTCATTGATCAAAGAAAGGATGCAAAACGAAATCAATCCTTTCACTGGTGAAAAAAGATTCAATGTTGCTACCTGCATTTCGCTGCTTCTATTCTACGTTTTCGCCTTGCAATGCATGAGCACCATGGCCATAGTAAAGAAAGAAGTAGGCAATTGGAAATATCCAATCATGCAATTCGTTTTTATGCTAATACTTGCTTATGTTGCTGCATTTATAGGCTATAGATTATTTTGAAATCGCCAAGACCTAAATATTACATTCTAATTTCCTAATGAACTCAAAGCCAATGCACTTGTCTCGCTTGCCAAAGTATTTGTATTGCACGCTTCCTTTTTAAATGAATTAGCCTAATTTGTAGCCAAGTCAAAAAAAGCATAGCCTTCCCGATTTGGTCCCGATACATCGGGATAAATGGGTGTGGGAGCCGGCAATGAGAAGCGCTTTAAAATCGGGAT